>JBFYUV010000293.1:0-2711 GCA_041299865.1 Chloroflexota bacterium | reverse complement strand
GGCGGTGGAAGGTGACCTCGAGGTCGCGAACATCGAGGGCGGCGGCCTCGGCCACGGCAGCGTCGAGGGGCTGTTCGACCGTGCTCACTTGGAGAACACCCTCCCCAGACCATCGGTGATGAGGTTGACGCCCACCACCAACGAGGCGAGGGCGGCGGCGGCGAACAGCGACGACCAGGGGGCGATCTGCAAGAAGACGCGCTGCGTGGAGATCGTGAGGCCCCAGTCGGGAGACGGCGGCGCGAGGCCGAAGCCGAGGAACGACAGCGTGGCCGCCGTGAACACGGCGTAGCCGAGACGGACCGTGCCCTCGACGATGATCGGCTCCTTGATGTTGGGCAGGATCTCGCGTGACATGACGAAGACCGAGCGCTCACCGCGCAGCCGTGCCGCCATGACGTACTCGCGCTCGCGCTCGCCGATGACCGCCGCGCGCACGGTACGGCTGATCACCGGGGTGAACAGCGCGCCGATGGTGATGATGATGATCGAGAGGCCCTTGCCCAACAGGGAGAGGATCAGGATCGAGGTGATGATGATCGGCAGCGCCAGCAGCACGTCGACCAGGCGCATGATGATCTCGTCGGTCAGCCCCCGGTAGAAGCCCGAGACGAGGCCGATGATGCCGCCCCAGAGCAGGGCGAGGGCCGTGGCCAGCGGGGCGATGATCAGCACCGTGCGTGCCCCGGCCATGGTGCGGGCGAAGACGTCGCGCCCGAGGTCGTCGGTGCCGAACCAATGTGCGGCGCTGGGCGCCTGGAGCGAGGCGAACGCGTCCTGGGCCGTGGGGCTCTGCGTGAGAGAGGTCGAGAAGAGGGCCATGAAGACCCAGAAGAGGACGATGATGAGGCCGGTCATGAAGGTCGGGCTGCGCAGCAGCGCGTGCATCAGGTAGCGTCGCTGGCGCCGCTGCTCGCGGGCGGCGGCCTCGTCGGCCTGGAGCTCGCCCCCTTGGCGACCCACCTCGCCGTCGGCCAGCGCCCCGATGACGTCGGGGTCGGGTTCGCGCAGGTCGGCCGGGCGCACGTCCACCGTCAGCCTCCCATCCGGATGCGCGGGCTGAGCAGCGCCACGACGATGTCGGCGATGAGGTTGGAGATCATGTAGAGGATCGCCACCATGAGGACCGAGGCCTCGAGCAGCGGGATGTCGTTGCGCTTGGCGGCCTCGACCATGAGCTGGCCGATGCCCGGGTAGGCGAACAGCACCTCCACGACCACGAGGCCGCCGATGAGCCAGCCCACCTGGCTGCCGATCACCGTGACCGTGGGGACCATGGCGTTGCGCAGCACGTGGCCGCCGATCACGCGGCGGCGCGGCAGCCCCTTGAGGACGGCGGTGCGGATGTACGGCATCGCCAGCACCTGGACGGTGCCGACCCTGGCCATCCGCGCGATGTAGCCCAGCTCGAGGAACATCAGCGGGATGGCGGGCAGGATGAGGTAGTAGAAGCGGCTCACGAAGGGAGAGCCGTCGGGCGGCATGGCGTTGACCGGCAACCACTTGAGCCACACGGCGAACACGTACAGCAGGACGACGCCGCTGACGAACTCGGGGATGACGGTCATCGACAGCGTGGAGACGGTGATGCCGCGGTCGAGGAAGCTGTCGCGCCGCAAGCCCGCGAACACGCCGAGGGCGATGGACGTGGGCACGATGAGCACCAAGGCGAAGCCCGCGAGGAGGAGTGAGTTGCCGAGGGCGCGCATGACCAGCGGCAGCACGGCATCCTTGTACAGGAGCGAGTTGCCCCAGTCGCCGGTGACGAAGCCGCCCGCCCAATCCGCGTAGCGCTCGACGAGCGGCCGGTCGGCACCCAGCTTCTGGTTGAGCAGGTCGACCTGTTCTTGCGTGGCGTAGGGCCCCAGGATGGAGCGCCCCACGTCGCCGGGCAGCACCTCGGCGAGCGCGAAGATGAGCATCGACGCCAGGATCAGCGTCGGCACCATCAGGAGCAAGCGCCGTCCTATGAGGCGCAGCATCCCGGGGACCCTACGTCAGCCCGTGTCAGTCGTCGGTCGTCGGCCTTACGCGGTCATGAAGGCCTGGCTCAGGTCGCAGTAGAACGACCCGGGGCCCTGGATGCCGTACACGTTCTTCTTCTGCGTACGGAGCTGGGTGATGTAGAAGGCCAGGAGGATCGGCGTGTCGTCCTGCTGGATGCTCGAGAGCTGGGCCGCGATGTCCGAGCGCGAGGCCTCGTCGGCCGTCGACTGGTACTGGTCGAAGAGGCCCACCCACTCGGGGTTGTTCCAGTGCGACGAGCTCCAGACGGCGTCCGGCAGCAGCATCGCCGCGGCGTAGATGCCGGGCGCCGGGCGGCTGCCCCACTCGGTGATCGTCATCGCCGCGTTGAGCCACGGCGTCGTGCCGTAGTAGTCGGCGTCGTCGCCCGCGTAGTACGCCTCGTAGCTGAGCTGGTCGAGCTTCACGTTGATGCCGGCCGGCTTGCACTGCTCCTGGATGAGCTGCGCGTACTGCGGGTTCTCGAGGTACTTGGCGTGCGTCAGCGTGATGTCGAGCCCGTCGGGGTAGCCGGCGTCGGAGAGCAGCTGCTTGGCCATGTCGTAGTCCTGAGCGCGCTCCGCGGGCAAGGTCGGGCTGCCGGCGAACACCGTCGGATCCCAGAAGGTGTCGTGGCCGAGGTTGCTGCGCCCGTCGTAGAGAGCCTGGTTGATGGCCTCGCGGTCGAGACAGTAGGCGACCGCCTG
>JBFYUV010000290.1:0-5461 GCA_041299865.1 Chloroflexota bacterium | reverse complement strand
GAGGGGCTGACCCGCTTCGCGGTCTACTACGACTACCACCGGCTCCACGGCGAGCTCGGCTGGCAGACCCCCGCCGAGCGTTACGAGGGCTCGCCCTTCCCCGATCTTGGCTTCGAGCACGTCCCGGCGCTCGAGCACCTGCCGGGCTTGCTCACCGAACTGATGGCGGCCTGATGTCATGTCTCACTAACCCCGGGAACCACAGCTAGCCCCGGCAGGCGGTCACGTTGAGGCGGACGTACGAGAGCGCCAGGTCTCCGAGCCGCTCGGCCATGGCAGCGGCGATGCGCTGCAGCTCCTCCTCGGGAAGGCCGGTCGCCGGGCGCAGGTAGGGCGTCACGATGTAGTCGACCATGTCTTCGTGCGACTCGAAGGTGATGACCCGCGGCTCCAGCCAGGCCGCGATGTCGGCGAAGCCGTGGGCCTCCAGGCGGGCACGCGTCTCGTCAGCGCCGGCCATGTGGAAGGTGCCGGCGGTCTCGATCCCCTCCTCGCGGGCGGCCTGGATGAGGCCTGACGCATTGCCCTCGCCCCCGCACTGGAACGACAGTCGACCACCTGGACGCAGCACGCCCGCGAGACCAGAGAACAGCGAATCGTGGTCCAGGACCCAGTGGAAGGTGGCGGTGGACATGACGGCGTCGACCGGACCCTCGATGGGCAGGGGTGGCCTGCCCAGGTCGGCCTCGAGATAGGTGACTCGGCCACCGAAGCGCTCCAACCGTCGGCGGGCCTCGGCCAGCATGGAGGCTGAGCCATCGAGCGCCACGACCCGTCCTCGAGGGAGGCGCTCCAGCAGCTGCTCGGTGAGGCGGCCAGAACCGCATCCGGCATCGAGGACGCGCTCATCGCCCCGGAGATCCAGCCGCTCGAGCGCGGGCGAGCCCATGACCGCATGCGGAGCGGAGATGCGGTCGTAGTCTTCGCCCCGCCAGTCAGTCATCGGCCTCGCCCCCTCATGCCCATCGGGAAGGCCCAAGGGTACCCGGAGCTTTTCCGGCTCGGCCCGGCTCACCGCTACGATGCGCAGGCCATGTCCGACCACGCGTCGCCCCACCCGCCGACACCGCCCGCTGAACCGACGTGGCGCGCCGACCCCGATCAGCTCATCGAGCTCATCCGCGCTGGCGTCATCGGCGATGACGAGGCCGTCGCCGGGCCCTTCGGCATCCGCCGCGTCACCTACGCCGACTACACGGCGAGCGGACGCAACCTGACCTTCATCGAGGACTACATCCGCGAGCAGGTCATGCCCCTCTACGCCAACACGCACACGGAGTCGTCCGGCACGGGTCTGCAGACATCGCGCTTCCGGGAGGACGCCCGCGACATCATCCGGGCGGCCATGGGCGCCCCGCGCGAGGAGTACGCCGTCATCTTCTGCGGGTCGGGGTCCACGGCCGCCGTGGACAAGCTCGTCGGCATCCTCAACCTGCGCATCCCGGCCGACCTTGACCGCCGCTACGGCCTGCACGCCCACATCCCGCCCGGCGAGCGCCCGGTCGTCTTCATCGGTCCCTTCGAGCACCATTCCAACGAGCTGCCCTGGCGCGAGTCGATCGCCGACGTCGTCACCATCCGCGAGGACCGCGACGGCCACGTCGACCTCGAGCACCTCGCCGTGGAGCTCGAGCGCCATGCCGACCGACCCCTGCGCATCGGCTCCTTCTCGGCCGCCTCCAACGTGACCGGCATCCACTCGGACACGCGGGCAATCTCCGTGCTCCTCCACCAGCATGGGGCGCTGGCTCTCTGGGACTATGGAGCCGCGGCTCCCTACCTCGAGATGAACATGACCTCGCATCGTCCGGCACCGGACGGCGACACGACCAGCGCTGCCTTGGATTACAAGGACGCCGCCTTCATCTCGCCCCACAAGTTCATCGGCGGACCGGGCACGCCGGGCCTGCTCGTGGCGCGCCGCGCGCTCCTCACCAACTCCGTGCCCACCGTCCCGGGCGGCGGCACCGTGGCCTACGTCAATCCGCTGGAGCACGTCTACCTTGACGACCCTGAGCACCGCGAGGAGGGCGGCACGCCGGCCCTCATCGAATCGATTCGCGCTGGCCTCGTCTTCCAGCTCAAGCAGCAGGTCGGTGCCGAGGCCATCCGCGCCCGCGAGGAGGACTTCATCGATCGAGCCATGACCGCCTGGTCCGAGGTGCCCGGCCTCGAGATCCTGGGCGACCGGCGTGCGCGGCGGCTCTCCATCGTCAGCTTCGTCATCCGCCACGGCGACCGCTACCTGCACCACGACTACGTCGTGGCGCTCCTCAACGACCTGTTCGGCATCCAGTCGCGCGGCGGCTGCTCCTGCGCCGGCCCCTACGGCCCCTACGGCCATCGCCTCCTGGGCATCGACCTCGAGACGTCACACGAGTTCGAGCGCGAGATCACCCACGGCTGCGAGGGCATCAAGCCCGGCTGGGTGCGCGTCAACTTCAACTACTTCATCAGCGAGACGGTCTTCCGCTACATCCTCGATACGGTGGCGATGGTGGCCCGTCATGGCTGGCGGCTCCTGCCGCAGTACCGCTTCACGCCCGCCAGCGGCCGGTGGCATCACGACGGCGACCAGGCGGAGGCGCCGCTCTCGCTGCACGACGTGCGCTACGTTGCGAGCGGCATGCGCTTCGTGACCCACCGCCACCAGGAGCCCGAATCGCGGCTGGCCGACTACCTGGCCGAGGCCCGTGCGCTGCTGGCTCACCCCCCGGCCCCGGACACGCGACCGCAGGGCTCGGCCGACCTGGCCGTAGGCCCCGACTTCGAAGGCCTGCGCTGGTTCCTCATGCCGGATGAGGCAGCCGCCGAGCTGGCGGCCGAGAGCGGGGCCGGGGCCGCCGCCGATACCGACGAGGCGGCCTCCCGGTCAGCCGGCTACCAAACCGGCCAGTAGATCTCCGTCTGCCACCTGGCCGGGTCAGGCTCCTGCTCGGGGTCGGTCAGGTAGACCTCCCACATGAAGCTGGAGGGTCGCCGTTCCTGTCCCACGATCCAGGTCTGCATGGCGCTGTAGGTCTCGTGCAGCGTGTCGTAGGGGCCGACGTGCATGCCCACGGCCGCCTCGCCACCCCCGAGCTCGCCGGCCGCGACCTCACCGTCACCCGTGAATGGTGCCGTGACCGCCACGCCGCACTCGAAGTCGACGGCCTCCGCGCCGAACTCGAAGTAGCGCGAGAAGACGGGCCCGGCCGGGATCGCGCCAGCCTGGCCGATGGCTGCGAAGACCCTCCCGAAAGCCTCGCCCATGGTGGCGCTGATGGCATCCGGCCGGCAGCGCAGGTGGATGACCGCCGTGTCCTGGCGGGGAACGGACCGGATCTCGAACCCTGGCATGGTGTCCCTCCTTGCCCGGTGGCTCAGCTGACGGAGTCGGCCGTGACCTCGTGGACCGGCGCCCCGGTCTGCTCGAAGGCGGTGATGTTGGCGATGGTCGTCTCGGCGATGTTCTGCAGTGCCTCTGCCGTGAAGAAGCCCTGGTGTGCCGTGATGAGCACGTTGGGGAAGATCAGCAGCCGCGCGAAGGTGTCGTCCTGGATGATGTCCTGACTGAGGTCCTCGAAGAAGCCAAGGGCATCCTCCTCCTCGTACACGTCCAGGCCCAGGTAGCCGATGCGGCCGTCCTTGAGAGCCTCGATGGCCGCCTCCGTGTCGATGAGGCCGCCGCGGCTGGTGTTGACGATCATCACGCCGGGCTTGACCAGCGCCAGCATCTCCCGGTCCACGAGGTGGTGGGTGGTGGCCGTCAGCGGTGCATGGAGGGCGATGATGTCGGACTCGGCGAAGAGCTCAGGCAGGTCCACGTACCGGGCACCGAGGCCGCGCATCTCCTCGTTGGGGTAGGGGTCGTAGGCCATGAGCCGGCAACCGAAGCCGGCCATGATGCGGGCGAAGACGGTCCCGATGCGGCCGCTGCCCACGATCCCGACGCAGCGGCCATGGAGGTCGAAGCCGAGCAGGCCATCCAGCGCGAAATTGCCCTCGCGGACGCGGTTGTAGGCGCGGGGCGTGCGTCGGACGAGGCTCATGATGAGCGCCACCGCGTGCTCGGCCACGGCGTACGGCGAGTAGGCTGGCACGCGCGCGACGCGGATGCCGACCTCGCGAGCAACAGCCAGGTCGACATTGTTGAAGCCGGCCGCGCGCAGCGCCAGAAGCCGGGTGCCGCCCCTGGCCAGCTCGCGTAGCAGCTTCGCGTCGAGCTCGTCGTGGACGAAGGCGCAGACGGCCGGAAACCCCGCCGCCAGGGGGGCATGGTCGCAGCAGAGCCGGGCCTCGAAGAAGTCGAGCTCGTGGCCGCTGTCCTGGGCGGCGGCGGAGAGGGACGTTCGGTCGTAGGGCTTGGTGCTGAAGACGGCCACACGCATGTGCTCAGGGTAGCGAAACGGACCAGGTAGCGAAACGGGCCGGGTAGCGAAACGGGCCGGGATCGCTCCCGGCCCGTGGAGGGGTTCGTGCGGCGTCGGCACCTGCCCATCGGCACCGACGCCGCAGGGATGGGCTACTCGATCTCGTACTGGATCATGACGCTGATGGAGAGCTCGACCTCGCCCGGCAGGACCGGGGTCTTGGCCATCTCAGCGCTGGCTGCGCCCATGGCCATGGCATCGCTCTGGTAGTAGAGCGGCATGGGCGCTTGCCCGCCGGATTCGCTGATGGTGATGATGCCGATGATGGTGACGCCGGCATCGGCGGCCAGCTGATCAGCCTTGGCCTTGGCGTCGGCGACGGCCGCAGAGCGGGCATCGGCCTCAGCGGCCGTGGGATCCTCGACGCGGAAGGTGATGCCGTTGACGTTGGTGGCGCCGGCCGCAGTGGCGGCATCGACGACGTCGCCGACAGCGGTGATGTCACGGACCGTCACGTTGACCAGGTTGCTGGCCTCCCAGCCTTCGATGGTGGGCGGATTGTTGTCCCAGTTGTAGATGGGGTTGAGGCTGATCGAGGAGGTCTGGATGTCCGCCTCGGCGATGCCGGCCTCGAGGAGGGCCGCGATGACGGCGTCCATGCTCGTGGCGGCGTCGGCGGAGGCGGCCTTGGCGTCCTCGCCCTGCTTGGTCACGCCGAGGCTGATGTCCGCGACGTCTGGCTCTGCCTTGACACGGCCGACGCCGCTGACGCTGATGGAGCGGACGGTGTCCTGGTCGTCCGACTGGGCCTGCGCGGCGCCGACGGCCGGTCCGGCAAGGGCGGCGGCCAGGAGCCCGATGGCCAAGCCGCCGGCGAGCCAGCGGAGTCCGGGGCGGGTGGCGGTGATGGTGGTGGTCACTGTCGAGGTTCCTCCGTGTGTCCCTGGGGCTTGGTGGTCTCCGGCCAGTCGCGCACAGTCTCGTGCCGGTCGCGGCTGGCTCGGTTCCCCCGTTCGACGTCGACCGGGTCGTTTCGGTTACCGGGTCGGTCTGGGTGCTCCCATCGGGGGACCGGGAAGGTGGCGGCCCCCGCTGCGGCCTGTGCGGCG
>JBFYUV010000287.1:0-2929 GCA_041299865.1 Chloroflexota bacterium | reverse complement strand
CGGAAGGCCCGACCACATCGGCCGGGCCTCCTGGTCTCATGCGGGAATGGGCTCCCGCATCAGGTCATCTAGAAGTCCATATCGCCCATGCCGCCACCGGGAGGGCCAGCCGGGGCCGATGCCGGCTCCGGCTTGTCAGTGATCATGGCCTCCGTGGTCAGGACCATGGCCGCGATGGAGGAGGCGTTCTCGACCGCCGAGCGGGTCACCTTGGCTGGGTCGATGATGCCGGCCTTGACCATGTCGACGTACTCGCCCGTGAGCTCGTCGAGGCCGTTCTTGTCCGATTTGCGCTCAGGCTGGGCGCGGCGGATGTTCTCCAGCACGACCGAGCCGTCGAACCCGGCGTTCTCTGCCAGCTTCTTGACGGGCGCCTCGAGGGCTCGCCGAACGATGTTCACGCCGGTCTGGGCATCACCCTCCAGCTTGATGCTGTCGAGCGCCTTCTGGGCGTTGAGGAGTGCCACGCCACCGCCCGGCACCAGGCCCTCCTCGAGGGCGGATCGGGTGGCGGAGAGGGCATCCTCGACGCGGTGCTTCTTCTCCTTGAGCTCGACCTCCGTGCCGGCGCCGACCTTGATGATGGCCACGCCGCCGGCCAGCTTGGCGAGACGCTCCTGGAGCTTCTCGCGGTCGTAGTCGGAGGTGGTGTCCTCGATCTGGGCCTTGATCTGGGCCATGCGGCCCTCGATGGCCTTGGCGTCGCCCTTGCCCTCGACGATCGTCGTGTTGTCCTTGTTGGCCACCACGCGGCGGGCCTTGCCCAGATCGGCCAGCTCGACCGAATCCAGCTTGCGGCCAAGCTCCTCGCTGATGACCGTGCCACCGGACAGGATGGCCAGGTCGCGCAGCATCTCCTTGCGGCGGTCGCCGAAGCCGGGCGCCTTGACGGCCAGCACGTTGACGATGCCGCGCAGCTTGTTGACGACCAGCGTGGCGAGGGCCTCACCGTCGACGTCCTCAGCCACGATGAGCATCTCGCGCTTGCCCGCCTGGATGACCTTCTCCAGGGCCGGCACCATGTCCGCGATAGCGCTGATCTTCTTGTCCGTGATGAGGATGAAGGGCTCGTCGAGCGCGGCCTCCATGCGGTTGGTGTCCGTCACGAAGTAGGGGCTGATGTAGCCGCGGTCGAACTGCATGCCCTCGACGTACTCGGTCTCGAAGGCCATCGTCTTGGATTCTTCGACGGTGATGACGCCGTCCTTGCCGGTCTTATCGAAGACGTCCGCGATGAGATCACCGATCTCCTGGTCCGCGGCGCTGATGGCGGCCACCTGGGCGATCTCGTCATGACCCTTCACGGGCACGGAAGCCTTGCGGATGGCCTCGGAGAGAGCCGCCTCGGCGGCGTCGATGCCGATCTTCATCTGCATCGGGTTGGCCCCGGCGGCCACGTTCTTGAGGCCCTCGTGGACGATGGCCTGGGCCAGCACCGTGGCCGTGGTGGTGCCGTCGCCGGCCACATCCTCGGTCTTGGTGGCGGCCTCCTTGAGCAGCTGGGCGCCCATGTTCTGGAAGGGGTCGGCCAGCTCGATGTCGCGGGCCACGGTGACGCCGTCGTGCGTGACGGTCGGAGCGCCGTACTTCTTGTCCAGGGCCACGTTGCGGCCCTTGGGACCGAGCGTCGTGCTCACGGCGTCTGCCAGCGCGTCGATGCCGATCTTCAGGCTCGTGCGAGCCTGCTCGTTGTAGGAGATGAGCTTGGCCATCTTGCCTCCCTATCGCGGCGCTCCGGGGGCCCTGCGCTCATGTCGCGACAAACGCCGCGTGAGGGGCGCCCGGCTGCGCCAGTCTGGTGATCCCTCGCCGGGGGCGGGACCGTCCCCGTGCTTTGGTTAGCACTCTCAGCGGTAGAGTGATAACACAGACCGGGGTGCCTCGTCAACCTGCAGCGTGGCCCCAGTCGTGGCGGCCGTCCCGGACGACCTCGCGTACACTCGCGCCGTGCCATCGTCGGACGCCTCCCCCATCGCCTCCGCAGAGCTCCTGGCCATCGGAGCGGAGCTGCTGGTGGGCGAGACGCAGGACACCAACAGCGGCGACCTGGCTCGTGCGCTGACCGACCTCGGCGTTGACGTGTGGCGCATGACGCAGCTGCCGGACGACCTCGAGACCATCGCCGAGGCCATCACCGCAGCCCTCGCTCGGGTCGACCTCGTGGTCACCAGCGGCGGCCTCGGGCCGACGCCGGACGACCTCACGCGCGAGGGCATCGCAGCCGCCCTTGGCGAGCAGCCGGTCGTCGACCGTGACCTGGAAGCCTGGCTGCGGGGACTTTGGGCGAAGCGCGGCCTGCCCTTCTCGAACGTCAACCTCAAGCAGGCCTGGCTCATCCCCAGCGCTTCAGCCATGGCGAACCCCAACGGCACCGCGCCCGGCTGGTGGGTGGAGGCGGCGGGAAGCGTCATCATCGCGCTGCCGGGACCTCCGAGGGAGCTGCTGCCCATGTGGCACGATGAGGCTCTGCCACGCCTCCGAGCCCGTGGTCTCGGCCTGGACCGCGCCGCCGTCACCCTGCACCTGACGGGCATCGGGGAATCGGCCGTCGTCGACCTGGTGGGCCAGGATGTCCTGGGATCGGTGAACCCGAGGCTGGCCACCTACGCGCGGCCGGATGCGGTTGACCTGCGTGTGAGCGCTACGGGCGATGCGACCCAGGGCGCGCATGAGCGGGTCGCGCAGGCCTTGGCAGCCCTCAGCCCGCGGCTCGATGCCTACGTCTTCGCCCGTGACGAGGGCGACTGGCCGGTGGCCCTTGCCGGCCGACTGGGATCTCGCCGGGTGGCCACCATCGAGGTGGGCACCGGAGGCTGCCTGGCCCAGCTCCTCGGGTCGGCGTCGTTCCTGGTGCGCGCCGAGGTGCGCGGGCCTGGCGACACCACGGGCGACCAGGACCCGGGGGACCTGGCCACCTTGGTCCGTGCCA
>JBFYUV010000286.1:0-3094 GCA_041299865.1 Chloroflexota bacterium | reverse complement strand
CGCCATGGCCTCTCGCCTGCACGACGTTCCGGAGGCCGACATCGTCGTCTCCGACGGCATCGTCCGCCTGCCGGGTCGCGAGGTCGCCATCCGCGAGGTGCTGGCGGCCGGCCTGGGGCGGCTCGGGGGTGAGCTCATCGGGGTCGGGGAGATGCGCAAGGATGCCGAGCCGGACCACCCGCTCTCGGGTGCGCCGGCCTTCTTCGAGTTCAACTGCACGGCCATCGAGGCCGAGGTCGACCGCGAGACCGGGGACATCACGGTCGTCCGCCACGTCATCGTTTCCGACGTGGGCAAGGCCCTCAATCCCCTCCAGGTGCGCATGCAGGACGATGGCGCGGCCATCCAGGGCCTGGGCCACACCCTCATGGAGCAGTACATCTACGACGATGAGGGTCGCGTCCGCAACCTGGGGGCCATCGACTACCGCATCCCCACGAGCATGGACCTGCCGCAGGAGATGATCAGCGAGATCATCGAGAACGGGGATGGGCCGGGGCCGTATGGCGCCAAGGGCATGAGCGAGGGCGCCCTGCTCTGCGTCGCCGCAGCCGTGGCCGGGGCCGTCAGCGATGCCAGCGGCGTCGTCATCCGCGACCTGCCCCTGACTCCGGAGCGTGTCTGGCGGGCGCTGCGCGACGCCGCAAGAGAGCGCCCATCGGGGCAACCACCAGGAGAGGAGCAGACGTGAGCGCACCCGGAGAGGTCGGGCCCATCAAGGACATGCCGGCCGAGCAGGTCGTCAAGGCGGCCGCCATGATCAGGCAGGGTCGCATGATCTCCCTTGCGGCGACGCGCTTCAACGGCATGCCGCTCTTCCCGGGCCACCCGCCCTTCCAGGTGCTCAACGCCGTCAGTCCGCGCGGCATCCGCGCCGGCGGGCGGCAGCCCTGGGGGCCCGTCAACGACATCGGCCTCGGCTACATGGCCGAGTACCTGATGTGCACCTCGCACTCGGGGGCGCACATCGATGCCCTGGCGCACATGACGGTGGGCGAGGACATGCACTGGTATGGCGGCGGCAGCGCCGACCAGCACCTCACCGACCACGGCCCCATCTACGGCGATGCCTCGCAGATGCCGCCCATGTTCACGCGCGGTGTGCTCATCGACGCCCCGACCTACCGCGGCGTGCCTCACCTGGGGCGCGGTGAGCCCATCGACGCTGCCGAGATGGAGGACATCTGCAAGGCCCAGGGCGTCGAGGTCCGCCAGTGGGACGTCGTCGTCATCCGCACGGGCTACATGAGCCTGTGGCCCGACTTCGAGCGGATGATGGCCAACCGGACCGCTGGGCCGGACCTGTCGGCGGCCGACTGGCTGCTGCGCAAGGGTGTCATCGCCACCGGGACCGACACTGAGACGTATGAGGTCCAGCCTGCGCCGGATCCCGGCCCGGAGGGCAACCCGCAGCCCGTCCACAAGCACCTGCTCATCGACAACGGCATCTACCTCATGGAGAGCCTGGACCTCGAGGAGCTCGCCCGGCAGAAGGTCTACGAGTTCGCCTTCATCGCCCTGCCCCTCAAGATCCGCGGTGCCACGGCCTCCATGGTCGACCCGGTCGCTGCCATCTAGACCAGCTACGTCAGCTCGCCCCCTGAAAGGAGCCCCATCGTGACCGAAACCATGCAGGCGCTGGTCGTGCTCGAGCCGGAGCGATTCGAGATTCAGGACGTCCCGGTCCCCGAGCCCGGTCCCATGGAGGTGCTCTGCCGGGTACGCGCGGTGTCCATCTGCGGCACCGACTCGCATCTCATCGCAGGCGACTATCCGGGCTTCTGGCCCCCGGCCTTCCCCATCATCCCGGGTCACGAATGGGCCGGCGAGATCGTCAAGCTCGGTCCTGGTGCCGAGAAGGCCGGTTGGAAGGTCGGCGACCGCGTGGCCGGCACGAGCCATGACGCGTGCGGCGTCTGTCAGCAGTGCGTGGAGGGCCGCTACAACCTCTGCGAGAACTACGGCGTCATGGACCTCCACCGCCAGTACGGCCACAACTACCAGGGCGCTGACGCCGAGTACGTCGTGCACGGTGTGAAGTGCGTCTTCCCGCTGCCGGACGGGGTGAGCTTCGAGGCCGGAGCTGTCATCGATCCGGCGTCGATCGCACTGCATGTCGCCAATCGCGCGCAGATCCAGCCCGGCGACAACGTCGGCATCATGGGTGGCGGCGCCATCGGTCTGCTCGGCGGTGAGGCCGCCAAGATCCGTGGCGCGGGCCGCGTCATCATCGTCGAGCCGCTGGCCGCGCGTCGGCAGAAGGCCCTGGACATGGGCTTCGAGGTCATCGATCCGGGTCAGGGTGACCCCGCTGCAGTCCTGCGCGAGATGACCGGCGGCCTCGGCGTGGACAAGGTCATCGAGGCAGCTGGCGTGCCCGCCACGCTGAAGTGGGCCCTGGCGGCACTGCGCAAGGGCGGCCGCATCGCCGCCGTGGGCATCCCCACCAAGGACGTCGAGATCAACGTCCGCGACCTCGTGCTCTACGAGCTCGAGCTGGCCGGCTGTCGCGCCTCTGCCGGGGAGATGCGACGCGTAATGCCCCACGTCGCTGATGGCCGGATGCGGCTCCACGAGGTCATGACCCACGAGTTCCCCCTCACGGAGTTCGCCGCCGCCATGGCCACCTTCCGCGATCCCACGAGCGGCGCCATCAAGATCATCGTCAAGCCCTGATCGAGGGCGGGGCGTGCCATGACCTGGACCTACGCGTTCGACCAGCCTCCGGCCCTTGACAAGGCCACGCTCAAGGCGCTCCTCGGCGGCAAGGGCGCCAACCTGGCCGTGATGGCCAACGAGCTCGGCCTGCCCGTGCCGCCCGGCTTCGTCATCACCACCGAGGCCTGCAAGGCCTTCGGGCAAGACGGCTGGCCGACCGGGCTGGATGCCGAGCTGCAGGCGCAGATGGCGCTGATCGGCAAGCGGGTCGGCCGGGCCTTCGGAGACCCCAGCGACCCGCTGCTGGTCAGCGTACGCTCCGGCGCGCCGGTGTCCATGCCCGGCATGCTCGACACCATCCTGAACCTGGGTCTCAACGATGACACCACGGCCGGTCTGGCCGAGGCCTCCGGCGATCCCGGTTTCACGGCTGCCT
>JBFYUV010000281.1:0-7010 GCA_041299865.1 Chloroflexota bacterium | reverse complement strand
CGGCGAGGCCAGGCCGTGGCTCAGGCAGCGGCGTGCCGTCGGGCGAGAGCAGCAGCCCGGTCAGCCGCTGGGTCTCCTCGAGTGCCTCGGTCCCGGCGGCTTCGATGATGGCCAGTGACCGGCGCGCCAGATCCGGCTCGGCGGTGAGCACCCGTCGGGCGGTGCGTGATTGGAGGACGACGGCGCTCATGGAGCGCTCGATGACGTCGCGGAGCTCCCGGACGGTGTCATCGCGACCCACCGAATCGGGGACGCCGGCGGCCACTTCCCAATCCGCAAGTCCAGCGACGCGCTCGTCCCCGCGTCCGACCCGCAGGTTGCGCATGGCCAGGCCCAGCAGCCAGGCACCGATGAGCACGAACACGGGCACGGCGACCTCGCGAGCCTCCAGCCTGGGGCCGGGTGTCCGCAGGACCGCCAGGCCGGCGATGGCGCCGACCCCAAGCGCGCCGACCTGGCCGGCGCGGCCGCCGGCCCACGCGCCCACGGAGTAGACGGCCAGGATCACGCCGGCCAGGAGGCTCCACGAGGCCGCAAAGGGCATGCGGCCGGCCAGGGCCAGGGCCAGGAATGCCAGGCCCAGGGGCAGCAGGGGCAGGCGTCTGCGCCATGCCAGCGAGAGGAGGAAGGCCGACGCAGCAGCGAGCACGACGACCTCGTCGATGTGAAGGCTCGTGACGATCGGCTCGCCAGCGACCGGCCGGGCCGATAGGGCGATCTCGGCGAGGTACGCGGCAGCCAGCAGGACCGCAACGACCGCATCGAGGTGGGCTCGCAGGACGCGCATCACGACCACGCACGCAGGCTACCCCACGGGCGCGGCGCTATCAGGGCGTCGGCGTGCCCCTGGGAGGGTCAGCGTGCGCGCGCGGGTCGCTGTGCCGCGCTGCGGACCGGCCGGGCTGGGGAGCCAGCGCGCGGACCGTCAGGCGCGGACGCTGCCGTCCCAGTAGCGGTTGGCCATCTGCCAGGCGTCCTTGCCGCACTCCGAACCCATGAGGCGTCCACGGAAGTCATCTGCGGCGATGTGGATGCCGCCGTAGAGCCGCGAGAGACCAGCCTGGTCGGCGGCATCGTAGTAGGTCGCCCACTGCAGCGGCACGTCCTGGCTGGGACCGGCCTCGAAGTCGAGGTCGCCGGCCGGGATGGTCCAGCTGCCTAGGCCACCAGGGAAGTACTCCGAGCCGGTCATGGCCGTGAGCACCTCGGCCGCCGCGCGGCTGAACGAGGAGTGCCCTGAGACATAGGCCGGGAAGGCCGGCGTGACGAACGTGGGCAGTTGATAGGGCACCCATTCCACGGCCCGGATCCACTCCACGCCACCGATGCCGTTCTCGGGATCCTCGGGGTTGCCGGCCCAGGCGCGGATGGCGATCTCGCCAACGCGATCGGCAAGCTGCTCGTGGCGCTGCCCGGGTGCAGCGCTCTCTGCGGTGATGACCTCGACCAGGCCGTCCTCGAGGGGCAGTCCCTCGGGGTGGTACGAGGGACCTGCCGGGTCGCTCGACTGGCCCAGGCCGCCCATGTAGCGCACCATCGAGATGGGCCGCACGGTGTCGTAGTGGCCCTTGCAGCCCCACGCCGCCACGCCCGCGTCGTGCACGGCGCCGTTGAGAGCCAGGTACATCTTGACGTCCCACTCGAGCGGATCGAGGACTTCGCCCTGGCCGCCGAGACGGCGCTCGAAGCCTGGCGCATCGGTGACCCCGTTGGCGATCGTGTTCCAGTGACCCGGCGGCGTCTCGCTGCTGGGGCCGTCGGCCCAGAACTCCGCCAGGACACGCGCGAAGTCAGCCCGCGGCACGACATCGGGCGCGTAGGGCTGACCGGTGACCGGGTTCAGCGCACGGCCGGTGCCGTCGTTGGTGCCCAGCGGGTTGGCACCCAGCACGGCTGGCGAGATGTCCACGGTCTCACCGTCGCGCGGGTCGAGCATGGCGCTGTAGCGGATGACGCCGAGGGCACCGTCCTTGTACTCGCGGTCACCGACCGGGTCGCCCAGCAGCGGCGGCGGGCCTGGGTCGATGGGCAGGCCCGGTTCGGCCGACGGCGGCAGGGCGAAGGCGGTGACGTTCCCCCAGTGCGTGGTCACAGCCTGCTGCGGCCCCACGGGCAGCGGCAGGCCGTTCTGCGTGTAGGAGACCTCCAGCGCCAGCGGCTGCCAGCGGTTGGGGTCGTTCATGACGGTCCCTGGCAGCTCCACGATGAGCGGGTCGTTGACGGGCTGATAGCCCGACGTGTAGTCCTTCCTCTCGAGGGAGCCATCCTTGATCGTGGCGCGGATGATGGTGTCGGCGATGCGGTTCCCCAGGGCTGCGGGCGAGGTGCCCTTGATGGTGGCGCGTCCCACGGGGTAGCACAGGGAGCCCATGAGCCGGTCGAACTCGCGCAGGCTGGCCTTGCCGCCCTGCGCACCCCCGTAGCGATGGCCGAGGACCCGGTAGGCGGCGTAGCTGATGGCCTCCTCGCGGGCCGCCTGGACGGCGGCTGGGTCATCCAGGCTGACCTTCTCATCGACGAAGACGCCGTCGGCGACGGGATCGAAGGCCGCCCAAGCGTCCCACATGGCAGCCGAGACGTGGTAGAGGTTGCGGGCGTGGACGGTGGGGCGCGGGAAGTCGCGCCGGATAGCGTCGAGGAGCGCCTCGTCCCAGAGGCGCGCGACGGAGTGGTTGCGGTCGGCGGCAGGCACACAGGCCGACTTGGCGGCGGCCAGGCTGGTGGTTGCGGCCGAGGCTACGAGGCTCGTGGCAAGGGTCAGAGCGACGAGAAGCGAGGCACCTACACGCCCGTGGTCGATGGCCCTTGACATGCGAAGCTCCTCCATCACGCGCGATCCCGCTGGTGGCAGATGCTACTCCGGGCTCGGCCGCTTGGCGAGGGCGCCGGTAGACTGGGCTCCATCGTGGAACGCACCCTGCGCGCGCTCGTGGCGGCCTTGCTGTCCGTCCTGCTCATCCTGCCAGCCGCGACCCTGGCGGCCAAGCCCGCGAAGGATGGCGCCAAGGTGCCCAGCTTCATCGAGGAGACCGCGACGGCGGGGCTCGATCACCGCTACGACGGCGAGTTCCAGTTCTTCACCGGCGGTGGCGTGGCCGTGCTGGACTGCGATGACGACGCTCGCCCGGACCTCTTCATCGCCGGCGGGGCCGAGCCGGCCGGCCTCTACCGCAACACGAGCCGTGTCGGCGGGGCGCTGGCCTTCAGCCCGCTGGCCAGCGCGGCGACGGACCTGACCGAGGTCACGGGCGCCTACCCCATCGACATCGACAGCGACGACATCGTGGACCTGGCCGTAATGCGGCGCGGCGAGAACGTGCTGCTGCGCGGGCTCGGCGACTGCACCTTCGAGCGCGCCAACGAAGCTTGGGGCTTCGACGGCGGTGATGGCTGGACCGTCTCCTTCAGCGCCAAGTGGGACCCCGGGACCGCCCTGCCGACGCTGGCCGTGGGTGACTACCTGACCATCGTCGAGTACCCGGAGGTGCCCGACTGCGCCGGGGTGACCGTCCATCGGTCAGCCTCCGACGGCAGCGGCTACGGACCCCCGGAGGAGCTCTTGCCCGGCTACTGCCCGCTCTCGCTGCTCTTCAGCGACTGGGATCGTTCGGGGCGCCGCGACCTGCGCGTCAGCAACGACCGCCAGTACTACCCACCCCAGGAGGGCGAGGAGCAGCTCTGGAGGGTCGAGCCGGGCCAGGCGCCCGACACCTGGACGCGCGAGGAGGGCTGGCAGCGGGTGCAGCTCGAGGGCATGGGCATCGCCAGCGACGACATCACCGGTGACGGCTATCCCGAGTACTACCTCTCGAGCATGGCCGATAACAAGCTCATGACGCTGACCGAGGGACCCGCGCGCCCGGACTTCCGCAGCATCGCGCTGGACAGCGGCGTCAGCGCGGCCCAGCCCTCCGCGGGTGGAGACCGGCTGCCATCCACGTCCTGGCACGCCGAGTTCGACGACGTCAACAATGATGGCCTTCTCGACCTGTACGTGGCCAAGGGAAACGTCGAGGCCATGCCTGAGAACGCCTCCAGGGATCCCAGCGAGCTCTTCCTGGGTCGCCCCGACGGCACGTTCGAGCGAGTCGCCAAAGCCGCCGGCATCCTGCACTTCGACCGCACGCGGGGTGCCGCCCTGACCGACCTCAACGTGGACGGACTCCTCGACCTCGTGGAGGTCAACCGGCGGGAGCCGGTCCGCATCTGGCGCAACGTGGGCGCCGGGACGGCATCGAGGCCGAAGGCGATGGGTCACTGGCTCGCCGTGGAGCTGGCCCAGCCAGCGCCGAACGCGGATGCCATCGGTGCCTGGATCGAGGTCGAGCGAGGCGGGCAGACGGCCGTGCGCGAGGTGACCGTGGGGGGCGGCCATGCCGGCGGCCAGCTGGGCCCCGTCCACTTTGGCCTCGGCTCGGCAGACGAGGCCCGGGTCCGCGTCACCTGGCCGGACGGCCAGGTCGGCGACTGGATGGACGTCACGGCCGACCAGCGACTGCGCATCGAGCGGGGCAGCGACCAGCCGGTGGTGCTGCCAGACCCGGAGGGATGACCATGAAGACGGCACGCCTGGAGACCATCGAGCTACCCGAGTTCGGCCTGCCGAGCGCCATGCCGGTGCTGCCGGACGAGCTCTACGCGGCTCGCACCGAGCGCGCCCGCGCGCGGGCCGTCGAACGCGGCTACGACAGCCTGGTCGTCTACGCGGACCGTGAGCACAGCGCCAACCTCAGCTACCTGACGGGCTTCGATCCGCGCTTCGAGGAGGCCGTCCTCATCCTGGCGGTAGCGAGCGACGAGGAGCCGCTCATCCTCGTCGGAAACGAGTGCCAAGGCCTGGCCGCAACGGCTCCACTGGCCATGCGCGTCGAGCTCTTCCAGGACCTCAGCCTGCCCGGGCAGCCCCGTGACCGCTCGCGGCCCCTGGCCGACATCCTGGCCTCGGAGGGCATCGCGCCCGGCGCCCGTGTCGGGGTCGCGGGTTGGAAGCCGTTCGCGGACCGGAGCTGGCTGGAGGTGCCCTCCTACCTGGCCGATGCGCTCCGCTCGGCGGTCGGCTCGGGTGGCCTCGTGGAGAACGCCAACGACCTCTTCGTGGACGCCTCGAGCGGGCTGCGGGCCGTCAACGAGATCGAGCAGCTGGCCGCCTTCGAGTACGCCGCCTGCCAGACCTCGGAGGGGGTGAAAGGCATCCTGCGCGGCCTGCGGCCCGGCATGACCGAGCACGAGGCAGCGCGGCTCGCCGGCTGGAGCGGCGACCCCCTCTCCTGCCACTTCATGCTCTCCAGCGGACCACGCGCCTCGCTGGGCATGCTCAGCCCGAGCGACCGGGTCATCGAGCGGGGCGACCGCTTCACGACCGCCTTCGGCATCTGGGGCGCCCTCGATTGCCGGGCCGGCTTCGTGGTCGAGGACGCCGCCGAGCTGCCGGCCGGCATCGCCGACTACGTGGAACGGCTCGTGGCGCCCTACTTCCTGGCCATCGTCGAGTGGCTGGAGGCCCTCCACGTGGGCCAGACCGGCGGGGCGCTGCAGGCCATCATCGACCGCCACCTGGGTGACCCCTTCTTCGGCATCTTCCTCAACCCGGGCCACCTCCTCGGGCTCGACGAGTGGGTCAACTCGCCGATCGCACGCGGATCCACCATCGAGCTGCGTTCCGGCATGGCCCTCCAGGTGGACGTTATCCCGGCCACGGGCACCGACTACTTCACGTCCAACATCGAGGGCGGCCTGGCCATCGCGGACGAGGCCCTGCGGGCTGACATCGAGGCACGTTTCCCTGAGGCATGGGGCCGCATCCAGGCACGCCGGCGCTTCATGCGCGAGGCCCTGGGCATCGACCTGCATCCCGATGTCCTGCCCTTCTCCAACCTGCCGGCCTTCCTGCCACCCTTCCTGCTGCGGCCTGATCGGGCCATGACCGGGCGTCCCAGCTGAGGCCGTATAGGACATTCCTTGACAACGCCGCGCCCGGGGTGCGGTAATCTCGCGTTGGAGGACAGAGCCGCCCCGGCCCCGGGGTGGCATCTCCATGGAGGTGGGAGCGTTTCCCCATCCCACACTAGGAGGAGGACCGCGCATGCGGAATCTCAAGAAGGGCACGACTGCCCTGCTGACGCTGACCGTCGTTGGCGCAGGCATGCTGGCCAACGCGGGCATCGTCGCCGCCCAGGATGACGAGCTCATCGTGGGTGTCTCGTGGAACAACTTCCAGGAAGAGCGCTGGGCGCGAGACGACGAGCCGGCGATCAAGGCGGCCCTCGAAGCGGCCGGTGCGTCGTACATCTCGACCGACGCAGCATCCGACGCTGCGCAGCAGCTGGCTGACGTCGAGCAGCTCATCACCC
Organism: Chloroflexota bacterium; assembly: GCA_041299865.1. Lineage (GTDB taxonomy): Bacteria > Chloroflexota > Limnocylindria > Limnocylindrales > CSP1-4 > JAFMJV01. The sequence goes on along the minus strand of JBFYUV010000281.1, from coordinate 660 downwards.
AGGGCGCCGACGCGCTCATCATCCTGGCCCAGGACGGCACCGCCATCCTGCCGGCCGTCCAGTCCGCACTCGACCAGGGCATCCCGGTCATCGCCTATGACCGCCTCATCGAGGATCCGGGCGCCCTCTACCTCACCTTCGACAACATCGGCGTCGGCCGCCTGATGGCTGAGATCATCTACGGTCTCGTCCCTTCCGGCAACTACGCCATCATCAAGGGCAACCAGGCCGACGCCAACGCGGACTTCCTGCGCGCCGGCATGGAAGAGGTCATCGGCGAGGCCGTCGCCGCGGGTGACATCGTCATCCAGTGCGAGACCTACACCGACAACTGGGACCCGGCCAACGCCCAGGCCAACATGGAGCAGTGCCTGACCTCGACCAATAACGAGATCGACGCGGTACTCTCCGAGAACGACGGCATGGCCGGCGGCGTCGTCGCGGCGCTGGATGCCCAGGGCATGGCCGGCACCATCCCGGTGTCCGGGCAGGACGGCGATAAGGCCGCTCTGAACCGCGTCGCCCTCGGTACGCAGTCCGTCTCCGTCTGGAAGGACTCCCGCGACCTGGGCAAGGCAGCCGGTGAGGCAGCCGTGGCCCTGGCGAGCGGTACCGCCCTCGCGGACATCCCGGGCGTCGTGCAGTTCACGAGCCCCGGCG
>JBFYUV010000279.1:0-6929 GCA_041299865.1 Chloroflexota bacterium | reverse complement strand
TGGCGCCCTGATCACGATCTTCGAGGCTGACCCGGCGCTGCGCCGCATCCTCGACGAGCTCGAGCTGCCCCTGGAGCCGGTGCTGGCGGACATGGAGTCCACGGGCGTGGCCCTCGACCGCGGGGCGTTGTCCGCGCTGGCGGGGGTCTTCACGGAGGCGATCGACCGGCTGGCGGAGGACATCTACGCCTCGGTCGGCCACGAGTTCAACCTGGGCAGCCCCAAGCAACTGGAGCAGGTCCTCTTCTACGAGCTGGACCTGCCGCGCGGCAAGCGCACCAAGACCGGCTACTCGACGGACGCGCAGGTGCTCGAGGAGCTCCGCGCGGCGCACCCCATGGTCCCTATGCTCCTTGACTGGCGCATCTACACGAAGCTGCGCTCCACCTACGTCGAGGCACTGCCGCTCCTCATCGACCCGCGCACCGGGCGCCTGCACACCACCTTCCAGCAGGCCGTGGCGGCGACCGGGCGGCTCTCGTCGGTGGACCCCAACCTCCAGAACATCCCCATCCGGACGGAGCTCGGACGGCGCATCCGCAGCGCCTTCGTGGCCGGTGGTGAGGACCTCGTCCTGCTGGCCGCCGACTACAGCCAGATCGAGCTGCGCGTCCTGGCCCACGTCTCTGGCGATGCCCACCTCCGCGAGGCCTTCGAGCAGCGCACCGACATCCATCGCCAGACCGCGGCCCGCGTGCTCAAGAAGGACCCCGCGGAGGTCACGGCCGACGAGCGCTCCATGGCCAAGATGGTCAACTTCGGGCTCGCCTACGGCATGAGCGACTACGGCCTGGCCACGCGTGCGGGCATCCCGCGTGAGGAGGCGCGCGAGTTCATCGAATCCTACTTCGGGGCCTACAGCGGCATCGCCTACTACATGCTGCACATGCGGGAGCTGGCACGCGAGCAGGGCTACGTCGAGACGCTGCTGGGACGGCGCCGCTCGATCCCCGAGCTGCAGTCGCGCAACGCCCAGCTGCGCAGCGCCGGCGAGCGCATGGCCATCAACATGCCCATCCAGGGCACGGCGGCGGACATCATGAAGATCGCCCTCATCCGCCTCCACGAGCGGCTCGGCGCCGAGCGCTCCTCGGCGCGCATGCTGCTCTCCGTCCACGATGAGGTGCTCCTCGAGGTGCCACGGGCCGAAGTGGGCGCGCTGGCGCCGATCGTGCGCGAGGTCATGGAGGGCGCCCTCAAGCTTGATGTGCCGCTCGATGTCGACATCAAGGTGGGCACCGACTGGGAATCCATGACCCCGCTGGAGCCTGCCTGACCGCGGATGCCGGAGCTGCCCGAGGTCGAGACGATGGCGCGCGACCTGGCGCCGCTGCTCGCCGGTGCCAAGATCACGGACGCCTGGTGGGACTGGGATCCGGTCATCCGTCATCCATCGCCGGAAGGCCTGCGTGGGGGCCTGGTGGGCCGGACCGTGCGGGGCGTGTCGCGGCGGGCCAAGTGGCTCGTGATCGACCTCGATGACGGGTCGGTGCTGGCCATCCAGGTCAAGATGACCGGCCAGCTCTTCGTCCTGCCTGCCGGTACGCGCCACGACCGGCACGTCCACCTGCGGCTGACCCTGGGGCCGGGTCCCGTGGCGGGTGGCGGCCGTGTCGAGGGTCCCCGCTGGCTGCTCTTCCGCGACGTCCGCAAGTTCGGCCGGGTCGGCCTGTATCGGCGTGGGCCCAGCGGCGAGATCCTGGGTGCCGATGACGAGGGTGGGCTCTTCGCGCAGCACGGGCCTGAGCCGCTCGACGAGGCCTTCACGCTGCGCCGCTTCCGCGAGCGCCTGCGGACGCGGCGGGGTCGGCTCAAGTCGACCATCGTGGACCAGTCGTTCCTGGCCGGCGTGGGCAACATCTACGCCGACGAGGCCCTCTGGCGCGCTCGTCTCCATCCGCTGCGCTCGGCCGGGACGCTGGGCGCGGACCACGAACGCCGGCTCTACGAGGCCATCCGGGGCGTGCTCGGCGAGGCCGTGGCGCGGCGCGGGTCGTCGGTGGACGACTACACGGCGCCCGAGGGCGACGGCCGCATGCAGGAGCACCTCGACGTCTACCAGCGCACCGGCCTGCCCTGCCATCGGTGCGGGCGGCCCATCCGGCGCCTGGTGCTGGCCCAGCGTGGCACGCACTTCTGTTCCTGGTGCCAGCGCCTGCCTGGTGCCGATCGCCGCGGGACCACGGCGCAGCTCGCCGCCAGCGCCAGACAGGTGGGACGCCGGGGCCGCAACTGGTCGGAGCTCGGCGGACCCGACCCGGCCGACTGACCGCGGCGACGGGCCCCCACGTCGGCGCCGCCGAATCGAGGACACTTAGCTGCATGTCCATCCTGCGCCTGGAGGGCGTGCGCCGCGAGATCGGCGACTTCGTCATCCTCGACTCGGTCAGCGCGACCCTCGCCCGTGGTGAGCGGGTCGGCCTCGTGGGCGCCAACGGGGCCGGCAAGACGACGCTCCTCGAGATCATCGCCGGCCGCGAGGAGGCTGACGGCGGGCTCGTCGGACTGGCGCGTGGGACGCGCCTCGGTCTGCTGACCCAGGAGGCCCACCTCGACCGTCACTTCAGCAGCGCCCCGTCGGTGCGAGCCATCGTGCGCGGTGGCGCCGTCGAGGTCGAGCGCATGGAGCAGGAGCTGGCCGCCACGGAGGCCCGGGGCGCTGCGGCCGTGGAGTCGCCGGAGTATGCCGCGCTGCGCGACCGCTTCGAGGCGCTCGACGGCTACCACCTCGACCAGCGTGTCGAGGAGGCCCTGGCCGGCCTGGGTCTCCGCCGCGACCGTTGGGACAGCCCCCCGGCCGAGCTCTCCGGAGGTGAGCAGACCCGGGTCGCCCTGGCGCGCCTGCTCGTCGCCGATCCGGACCTGCTCATGCTCGATGAGCCCACCAACCACCTCGACATCGCCGCGCTCGAGTGGCTGGAGGCGACCCTCGTGCGGCGCCGCGGCGCGCTCCTGGTGGCCTCTCACGACCGCGCGTTCCTGGACAACGTCGTAGAGCGTGTCTGGGAGCTCCGCGACCGTCGCCTGGCCACCTTCCGGGGCGGCTATTCGGCGTACCTGCTGCAGCGCGAAGCGGCGGACGCGCGGGCACGCAGCGTGGTCGGTGAGTCGGCAGCGGCCATCGCCCGCGAAGAGGAGCTGGTCCAGCGCTACCGCAGCCAGCGCAAGCACGTCAAGATGCACGAGCACGAGCGGCGCCTGGAGCAGCTGCGCACCGGACAGCCAGCCGCGCCCAGGCGGACCGTCCGCCTCGGCCTCCCGGGATCGAGCCTCTTCGGCGCCGCCCCGGCGCGCTCGGCCGAGGTCGTCGTCGCCCTCGACCGCGTGCTGTGTGGCTACCTGCCTGCGGCCCCGGGAGAGGCCGCGGTGCCCATCACGCACGCCGATCGCCTGGAGGCCCGGCGCGGCGATCGCATCGGGCTGGTGGGGCCCAATGGCGCCGGCAAGTCCACGCTGCTGCGCTCCATCGCGGGCCAGCTGCCCACGCTCGAGGGCTTCGTGCGCATCGGCCGCAACGTCATGCCCGGCTACCTCTCGCAGCTACGCGACCGCCCCTTGGGCGGTGTCACCGTGCTCGACGCCCTACTCGCCGCGGCGCCCGTCACGCCAGGCGCGGCCCGCTCCTACCTGGCGCGCTTCCTGTTCCGAGGCGACGACGTCCAGAAGCCGGTGAGCGAGCTCTCGGGCGGTGAGCGCTCCCGTCTCGAGCTGGCCCTGCTGGGCGCGGGCGCCACTACCCTGCTCCTGCTCGACGAGCCCACGAACCACCTGGACATCCCTGCCCGCGAGGCGCTCGAGGCCTTCCTCCGGGATTCCGAGGCCACGCTCATCATCGTCTCCCACGACCGGCGTCTCCTGGAGACGGTCTGCAAGCGGCTCTGGGTGGTGCAGCCGGGCGTGCCGGGCCGGCCCGCCCAGGTGGCACCCTTCGACGGTGGCTACCGCGAGTGGAGGACCGCCGTCACGGAGGGCGGCTGGACGGCCCAGGGTGAGCTGGCACGGCGCCGCGGTGAGGTGCATCCCCTGGTCGGCGACGGCCGGCAACGCGCGGCCGATGGGGGCCAGCGAGGTGCGAGTGGCCGGCAGACTGCCGCCGGCAGCCGACCTGCCGATCGAACGGCGGCTGGCCGTGGCCCGGACGGCGGGCGACCGCAGGCTCGGAACGAGCTGCTGCCGCGGCTGTCGAAGGATGCCTACCGCCGCGAGCGAGAGCGTATCGAGGGCGACCTGGTGCGCCTCGGAGAGCGCAAGATGAACCTTGAGGAGGGCCTGTCCGCGCCCGCTGTCCAGGCCAACTTCGTGGAGCTGCGACGCCTCGGCAGCGAGCTGGCCGACGTCAACGCCGCCCTCGACCTGGCCGAAGATGCCTGGTTGACGCTGGAGGAGCGAGCACCGGCATGAGTGAGGGGAGGGTCGAGGCCACCATGAGGACCCCGGACCAGGCCATCGGGCCTGTCATCATCGGCCTCACCGGACCCATCGGCTGCGGCAAGTCCACGGTGGCCGGCATGCTGGCCGAGCTGGGCGGCGTGGTCATCGACGCCGACGCGCTCGTGCGCGAGGTCACGGCGCCCGGCCAGCCGACGCTGGAGGCCATCCACGTACGCTTCGGCGAGTCGGTCTTCCGGCCACCCGGCCTGCTCGACCGGGCTGCTTTGGCGGCCATCGTCTTCGATGACCGCGTCGCCCTCCGGGACCTGGAGGACATCATCCATCCAGCCGTTCGGACGCTCGTCGAGGCCCGCCTCGAGCAGGCCGGCCGCGACGGCGAACCGTTCGTGGTGGTCGAAGCCATCAAGCTCGTCGAAGGTGGACTGGCCGAGCGCTGCCACGAGGTCTGGCTCATCGACTGCCCGGTCGAGATCCAGCGGCAGCGCCTTGCCCTCCGTGGCATGGAGGCCGCGGACATCGAGCGGCGGCTGGCCACGCAGGGTCGCGACCTCGCCGAGCGCCTGGCGCCCCATGCCGACCGGCGCATCGACACCGCGGGCTCCCGGGAATCGATCCGCGAGTGCGTCGAGGACGCACTCGCGGATGTGCTGGCGCCGAGGTTCGCCGGGCTGCCGTGGGGACCCGTGGAGCGCCGTTAGGGCGCGGGCGACTCCGTGGGGGCCACGATGAGGGCACTCTCAGGGCTGGGCGAGGGCTCGGGCGCGGGGGAGAGGTACGGCTCGTTCGGGAACGGGCTCGGGAACGCGACCGGCTGGCCGTACTCCGCGCTGTCGATCGTCTCCGGGACGCGGAAGTTGTAGCGGGTGATGAGCGTGTCCGTGGTCTCGCCGTACGTGCTGCGGTCGACGTCGCGGGTGTCCTCGTTGGGACGCAGCACCATGGTGAACTGCGCGCCCTGGGTTTGGGCGTGGGCGATCTCCTCGGCCGTCTGCAGGTCCGTCCGCACGATGTAGACATCGGTGCCCTCATCGCGCACGAGGATCTCGACGTCGAGCCACATGAGCTTGGTCGAGGAACCCTCGACGAACGCCAGTGGCTCGCCAGTCTCGGGATCGATCGCCAAGGGCTCACCCGTGTCGGGGTTGATCGGCCCGGACACCAGGATGGGCAGGGTGGCGATGAGGTCCACGCGTTCGCCTGCCGCGACCTTGCCGCCCACCGCGCGGTCGGCCGGTACGGTCATGCTGACGGCTCTCAGGTAGGGCGAGTCGGGTGCGATCGTCTCGTCAGCCTTGAGGATCGGGACCTGGCCGACCCCCACCCCAGAAGCCAGCATGTTGGGCGTGATGGGCTGGAACTGCAGGATGGGGATGGCCGCGATCTGGTTCACGACCTGCTCCCGGTCGGTGAAGGCCTGGGCATTGGTGTCATCGATGGGCACCGGCCGGATAGCCAGCTTCAGGCCATCGATCGTCTCGCGTGCCGCGATGGGCTCCGCAGCCACCACGACGTCGCGCGTGGGGAAGGCTGCCTCAGGCTCCTCTTGGCCCTGGCTGCTGAGCATGAAGGCCGCGGCGCCAGCCGCAAGGGCCAGCAGCACTCCGACCACCAGTACCAACGTCCGACGTCGGCTGCTGTCCTTGAACTCCATCTCCATGTCGGCAGGCTCCTGTACGCGGCTCGCGAGCGTCGGGACGGGTCGGCGCCGGCGTGCGACGCCCGTGTGTGCAGTGGCCAGCATCCGTGCCGCGCGCCCAGGTCGCCATGGACCCATCGGGTCCGGGTGGATAGGACTCTTTTCTGCCCTGCACCGCACCTGGCCGACCCGCCCGCTACTGAACGAGTGTTCGGTTTGGCTCCGCAGGCTGTATCATCGGCACATGGCCGACTTCCAGCTGGTGGCACCCTTCAAGCCGACGGGTGACCAGCCCCGGGCCATCGAGCAGCTCGTCGCCGGGCTCGCCGCGGGGCGTAAGCACCAGGTCCTGCTGGGCGCCACGGGCACGGGCAAGACGGCCACCCTGGCCTGGGTCATCGAGCAGGTGAAGAAGCCCACCCTCGTGCTGGCCCACAACAAGACGCTGGCCGCCCAGCTCTACAGCGAGTTCCGCGACTTCTTCCCGGACAACGCCGTGGAGTACTTCGTCAGCTACTTCGACTACTACCAGCCAGAGGCCTACCTGCCGCGCAGCGACACCTACATCGAGAAGGACTCCTCCCGGAACGAGGAGATCGACAAGCTGCGTCATGCCGCCACGCGGGCGCTCTTCGAGCGGCGCGACGTCATCATCGTGGCCAGCGTCTCCTGCATCTACGGCCTCGGCGCGCCCGTGGACTACGGCGCCACGGTCCTGCGGCTGCGCGTGGGAGGCCGCTACCGGCGTGACGGCGTACTTCGGCAGCTGGTGGATCTGCAGTACTCGCGCAACGACCAGGCTCTCAGCCGGGCGAAGTTCCGCGTGCGCGGAGACACCCTCGAGCTGCAGCCGGCCTACGACGACTTCATCGCGCGTGTGGAGTTCTTCGGTGACGAGGTC
>JBFYUV010000277.1:0-9904 GCA_041299865.1 Chloroflexota bacterium | reverse complement strand
GGGCGCGCAGCGCGCGCAGGTAGCCAGCCAGCCGCTCCGGAGGAACCGCCGAGTCCTCGAAGCCGGGCCAGGCAGCCACGCCATCGGCCATCCGTGACGAGTGACCGGCGCCGTCCTCACGGATGCGCCAGAGGGCCATCTGCTCGGCCTCCGTGGCGACGACCCGGACGTCCGGCGCTTCCAGGGAGCGGCCGACAGCCGCGGCCAACCGGGCGGCGTGGTCCCGGGCCCCGGCGGCCTCCTCCGCGCGGGCCTCGACGAGCAGCCAGGCGCCGCCCCCGGGCAGACCCACGTCCTCGCGAGAGACATGGGCCAGCTCCAACAGCTCGGCGGACAACGACTCCACTGTGAATGGTGCTTCCGTCAGCAGCGCCGGCACGGCCTCCGCACCGGCGACATCGTCGGCGAAGCCCAGCACCAACAGACAGCGGGCGACCGGCGGTCGCACCAGGCGGACGGTGGCGCGGGCCACGATGGCGCAGGTGCCTTCCGTGCCCACCAGGGTGCGGGCCATGTCCGAGCCACGCTCCGGCAGCAGCCAGTCGAGCGCATAGCCGGAAACTCGTCGCGGCCAGGGCGGCAGCTCGCGCCGGATGAGCGTCTCGTGCTTGGCGGCGAAGCTGGCCAGGCTGGTGGCGTGGTCACCTGACAGCGCGGGCCAGGCCGGGTCTCGTGCCGGCTGGCGAGGGGCATCCGGCGAGACCATTCGGACGCGGCTGCCGTCGGAGCGGACGACATCCAGGCCCAGCACGTTCTGGGCCGTCGTGCCCCAGATGACCGAGTGCGAGCCGCAGGCGTTGTTGGCGATCATGCCCCCGAGCGTGCAGCGGCTGTGTGTCGAGGGATCAGGCCCCATGCGCAGGCCGTGCCGGGCCGCGGCAGCGTTGAGAGCGTCCAGCACGACCCCCGGCTCGACGATCGCGGTCTGTGCCTCCGGGTCGATCTGGACGATACGGTCGAGCAGGCGCGTGGAAACCACCACTCCGGCGCCGATGGCGTTGCCGGCGATGCTCGTGCCGGCACCGCGCATGGTCAGCGGCGTTCCCGTCTCGCCGCAGATGGCGACCACGAGGGCCAGCTCCTCCACGTCGGCCGGCTCCACGATGAGGTCAGGCAGGATGCGGTAGAGGGATGCGTCCGAGGTGTAGAGCGCCCGGTGGCCCAAGTCGGAGCGGACGCGATTCCCCAGTACGGAGTGGAGACGCGCCTCGACCGCGCTCATGGTGGCTACCGGGGCGGAGGCGGTCACGCCAGGACGTCGAAGCCGACCGCGCGGGCGGCCAGCCCAAGCTCGGCGTCGTGGGTCGCGAAGTGCAGATCCGGGATCTGCTCGCGAGCCAGCAGGGCGCTTGCCAGGTGGATGGCACCCAGAGTACGCAGGAGGGTGGGGAACGGCTCCGCCGCGCGGGACTTCACGCGGCCATCCAACTCGATGAGCACGAATGACTCGATGGCCTCAAGGAGCTCACTCCGCAGCCGCGCCACCTCGTCGTCAAGCAGCGAGAGCCGCAGCCGCGCCCGGTCCACGGTGCGGAGGCACTCGACCCGGATGAGCTCGCTCGAGATCGGCATCGAGATCCGTGACCACGAGGAGGGCGCGCCAGGTTCCTTGAGGACCGCGCGAAGCAGCGTGGAGCTATCGACGTAGGTGTTCACGCCTCGGCACGTTCCTCGAGCAGCAACTCGGTGGACGAGATCCTCCACTCGACAGGAGTCCGCACGCGATCGCGGACCTCCGCGAACTCCCGTGTGGGCGGTCTGATCGTCACCCCGGGGGTGGGCCGCGCCACCGGCACGATGCGTGCGATGGGCCGGTTGCGATCGGTGACCACGATCTCCGCTCCGGCCTCCACGGCGCGAAGGTGCGCCGACAGGTGGTCCTTCAGGTCCGCGATCTTCACCGTGGTCATGGCTACATCTAGCCATGATGGTCGGTGCCTGTCAAGTCGCAGGCAGGAACCGCTGCAGTCCGCGGGTCACGATGAGGCGTTCGTCGTACGTGATGCCGCAGGCGGCGTAGCCCGGCAGCGACTCGACCCAACGGAGGCCGGCCACACCCATGGCGAAGGCAGCCGTGGCGTAGGCGTCGGCGCGGCCGAGGCTCGGGCCGGCCACGCTCAGCGTCAGCAGCTCGTGTGGTACCTCGCCGGTCCGCCCGTCCACGATGTGCTCGCCCCGCTCAGTGCTGCCGGACGTGGCCACGGCCAGGTCGTCGGCTTCCAGCGTCAGGGCCGAGGCGCCGCGCACGGTCGGGTGCGCGATGCCGATGCGCCAGGGGACACCCTGAGCGCGACCGCCGCGGGCGAGGACGTCGCCGCCGGCGCCGATGCAGAAGCGCTCCATCCCGGACTCCTCGAGGATCGCAGCGGCCCGGTCCACGGCCCAGCCCTTCACGACCCCCGTCGGATCTGGTGCGCCATCGGTGCGGTGACGGCGGATGTCGAAGGCGCCGTCGCTGAGCACCTCGACGATCTCGCAGAGCTCCAGGACCTCGGCCAGCTCTGGGCTCACCTCCGCAGCTGCCAACGCCGCTCGGGAGCCAGCGTCCACGGGACTCTCCTGGGCCGCGACAGTCGACGAGCGCATCAGCTGTCTCACCTCGCTGTCCGGCCGGAAGGGGCTGAAACGGAGGTCGACCTCGTGGAGCCAGCCGAAGCAGCGGTCCGCGGCCGCCGAGTCGGCGCCGCCATCGGGTGCGATGAGGCTGATGACGGTGCCCATGACCCGCTCGGCGCGCCGCCGCCCGGGCTCCCGGGTGGGGATGCGTGGCTCGACGGCAGGGTCGGCCATCACGCCCGCCGTGCTCGTCGTCGATCTGGCACTGCTGACCAGCGCGGTCATCCGGCAGCCAGCTGATCAAGGGCGGACTGCAGCGAATAGGCGTAGGCCAGGCTCGTGTAGGTCGCCCCGGAGACGACGTCGATGTCGGCGCTATCCACCGCCAGGGCCGACTCGCGGAGCATCGGCTCCACCTCCTGGCTGATCGACGCGGAGCGACGGTCTCCGTCGGGCAGCTGGAGCGCCTGGATGTCCACGATCTGGTCACCCTCGAGGGTCACGGCGACCTGCACGATGCCGAAACGGAACTGGAAGGCGCCGCCCGTCGCGGTCAGCGTGGTCGCCGTGGGTCGTGGCGTGGGGTGGGCTGTCGGGTCCGGGCTTGCTGATGCGATGACCGCAGCCGCGACGCTTGGCCCGGGGCTCGATGGTGCGCTCGTGCCGGCCGCGGGTAGCTGTGCCTCCGGCGTCGTGCTGGGGTCGTCGCCCGTGCCCATGGCCAGGACGAGCTCGGTCCCCGGGTCCTGTGGTGAGCGGAAGCCCAGCAGGAGCGCCAGGCCGCCGACGGTGATGGCCAGGGCCAGGCTGCCCCGGACGGGGACGCGGGACGGTCGTCGATCAGCGGTCATGTCAGTACCCGAAGCGTTCTGCGTGGACCTGGGAAGATGGCACGCCCAGCGAGCGGAGGCTCGCCAGCGTGCGCTCGGTGAAAGGGCGCGAGCCGCAGACGAGGATGTCCGCGAGCGCGATGTCGGGCACGATCTGCCGCAGGACCTCCGGGGCCAGCGGGTCCACCGGCATCTGTGCCGAGCCGCGGTGCCCCACCAGCAGCCGTACATCGGCGCCGCGGCTCCTTGCCAGGGCTGTCAGCTCGGTCCCGAAGACGACCTCCTCCGGCGTGCCCTCGCGATAGAGGAAGGTCACGGCGCCCGGTGCCGGCCGGAGCTCCTCGAGGATGGCCCGCAGGGGTGTGACGCCGATGCCCCCGGCGATCATCACCACTCTAGGGCCCCGGATCACGGCGGCCGTGAAGGCGCCGTAGGGTCCTTCGATGAAGACCGGCACGCCGATGGGCATCGACTGCATGCGCCGCGAATCGTCGCCGAGGGCCTTGATGGTCAGGCGCAGCCATTCGCCGTTGGGCGCGGCAGAGATGGAGAAGGGGTGGGGACGCCACCAGCCGCCGCCGGTCAGGAAGCGCACCTGGAAGAACTGGCCGGCGCTGACCGGGAGTTGCTCGAGGTGCCGCCCGGCGAGGTAGATGGAGACGACGTCTGGCGCTTCGCGCACGACGTTGGCCACGCGCAGCCGATGGCGCAGCGAGAGCCGGATGGGCGCCAGGACCCGGAAGCCGATGAGCAGCCCGAACGTCACCACGTAGAGGGCGACCCAGTACCACAGCGCGAGCGGGTCGGCGACGAGGTCGGAGCCCATCGTCACCTGGTGCAGGAAGGCCAGGGCGATGCCGAGGTAGGCGTAGAGGTGCAGGCCGTGCCAGGTCTCGTAGGCGAGCCGCCGCCGTGCCACCCGCATGGAGGTCACGGCCACGAGCACCAGGAGTGCGAGGCCCACGGTGGCGATGAGCACGTCCCAGGTGGACAGCATGTCCAGCAGCTCGTCTGCGACCGTCCGTCCACTGGACATGGCCCAGCCGATGGTCGTGAAGGCGAGGTGCGCGAGCAGCAGCCACAGCGTCCCGAACCCCAGCCAGCGGTGCCAGGCCATCAGCCGGTCGCTGCCCACGACATGGTCGATGGCGGGAACGCGGGCCATGAGCAGGATGCCCACGAGGGCCAGGTACGTGCCCAGCAGCGCGGTGACCTGCCCCAGGCCCGCGGCCAGTCCGGCAGGGGACCCCAACAGGTCGAGGCCGCCGTGCCGAACCCACATGCCAGCCACGATGGCGCCGTTGACGGCGAGTACGAAGCCGATGTCGGCGGGCGTGATGGGCCAGCGGCGAGGCCGTAGCGAGCGGCGGGCACGATGAAGTGCTCTGGCCTCGGTGAGGGTGGTCACGGTCGGGGACTCCCGATGAGCGTCATGGCTGCCAAGGCTGGTGCGTCGACCTCAGACCGGCTCACGACCCATGTCAGCCCACTGTAAGGCGCTGCAGACCCGGGTGGTCCGACCGCCTGACAGCGCTGCTGCTGTAACCGAGTCGACAGGCTTCCCCCGTAGGTTCAGGCGATGGATATCAACGGCGCACCGATCGACCCCTGCTGTCGCCGCTGCGCCTATCCGGTCGCGACGTGACCCGCCGGACCGCATCAAGGAGCGAGCGATGAGAAGAGCCATGACCTGGCTGGCGGCCGGCCTGCTGCTGACCGTCGGCATCGGCGCCGTCTACATGTCGACCGTGGGCTCGGGTGACACCGAGGCGGCCACGGGCAGCTACCGCACGCAGGCCGCGCAGCGCGGCGACGTGACGATGAGCTCAGCCGCCACAGGCACCGTCGCTGCCGCGGCAACGTACAGCCTGGCCTTCGGCGCCGACGCCCGGCTGGCGGACACGATCACGACGGCCTCGAGCACCCAGGAGTGGACGGTGGACGAGGTCCACGTCTCGGTCGGCGACCATGTCACGGCCGACCAGGTCCTCGCGACCGCCGACACCACCGACCTCGAGGACCAGGTCGCCGAGATGGACATGGGCCTCAGTTCAGCCCGCATCATGCTGCGTGAGGCCGAGGCTGACCTCGCGGACGCCCGGACCCAGGCGCAGCAGGACCTCGTCGACGCCACGAGCGCGGTGGCCTCGGCGCGGCTCTCCGTGAAGAGCGCCCGGACCCAGCGCAACGCGGCCGCCGACGGCACGCCGACCCTGCAGGCCCGGATCGCGCTCATCGGCGCGCGTGATCGGCTTCGTGCCGCCCGGCAGCAGCGTGAGGAGATCGCCGCCAGGCTCAAGGGCGACTTCCCCGACGAGACCATCGCGGTCAGCCAGGCACAGGCGACGGTGCTCGACCTGGAGTCCCAGCTGGCCGACCTGACCGGGCAGCTGGAGCACGCCGAGCTGGTGGCGCCGCTCGACGGGGTCGTCTCAGGCGTCAACATCACGGCCGGCCTGGTGGCGCCCTCGAGCGACGCCATCCTCGTCGACAGCGCGACCCTCGAGGTGGTGGCCGACGTCGTGGAGTCTGATGTCAGCTCGGTCGAGGTCGGCCAGCCAGCCGTCGTGAGCATCGACGCACTCGACACCGAGGTCGCGGGCACGGTCACCTCGGTGTCGCCCACGACGACAGGCGACGGCAGCAGCGTGGTGACGTTCCCCGTGACGGTGACGCTTACCGATCCGAGCGAGGCCGTACGCTCCGGCATGAGCAGCGACGTGGAGATCACCCTCGCCGAGGCTAATGACGCGGTCACGGTGCCCGCCGTGGCCCTCATGGGCAGCGAAGGCCAGTACATGGTCCGCGTGGTGGCCACGGACGGCAGCGTCGAGATGCGTGCCGTCACCGTCGGCCTCGTCAGCGAGACGCTGGCCGAGGTCCAGTCGGGCCTCGTCGAGGGTGAGGCTGTCATCGTCGGCAGCGACACCGACCGCACCGGCACGGAGGACGAGGTGACCGAATTCGCTGGTCCCGGCGGCTTCGAAGGCCTCGGCGGCCTCTCCGGAGGCGCTCCACCCCAGGGCTTCCGGCCGAGGGATCAGTAGCCATGACCTATCCGCTCGCCAGCCCATCACCGAGTCCCCAGTTGCCGCAGGCCTGGACCCAGCCGGGAGTCGCCCCGTCGGTCTTTCCGGTGCGGCCTCCCATCATCGAGCTGCGCGGTGTCAGCCGCGTCTATGACACCGGTCGTCTCCAGGTCGCAGCGCTCGCCGAGGTGGACTTCCGCGTCGCCGAAGGCGAGTTCGTGGCCATCGTCGGTCCTTCCGGATCGGGCAAGTCGACGCTCATGAACGTCCTCGGCTGCCTGGACCGCCCCACGTCGGGCACCTATCACCTCGCAGGCGTGGACGTCGGGAGCCTCAGCGACGACGGACTTGCCCAGCTGCGCAGCCGTCGCATCGGCTTCGTCTTCCAGTCCTACAACCTGCTGCCGCGGACCTCGGCCCTCGATAACGTGGCAGCCCCGTTGATGTACCAGGGCGTCGGCGCTGGCCGCCGCCGCACGCTGGCCGCCGCTGCGCTCGAGCGACTCGGGCTGGGCGACCGGCTGGACCATGAGCCGACCGAGCTCTCTGGCGGGCAGCAGCAGCGTGTCGCGGTCGCGCGGGCCATCGTCACCGACCCGGCGCTCATCCTCGCCGACGAGCCCACCGGCAACCTTGACACGCACTCCGGTGCCGAGGTGATGGCCCTTCTCCACGAGTTGCACCGCGGCGGCCGCACCATCGTGCTCATCACCCACGAGGCCGAGGTGGCCAGCCAGGCCAGTCGCCAGATCCACATCCGCGACGGGCGGGTGGCGCCATGAAGCCGCGTGACCTCATCGCCCTGGCCCTGGGCCGCCTGACCACGAGCCGACTGCGCACCGCCTTGACGATGCTGGGCGTCATCATCGGCGTGGCCTCGGTCGTGGCCCTCGTCTCGGTCGGCCAGGGCACGACGTCGAACATCACCGACCGCCTGGAAGGCCTGGGCACGAACCTGCTGACCATCAATCCAGGGTCATCGCAGCAGGGCGCCACGTTCATGGGGGCCGGCTCGAGCGAATCGCTCACGCTCCGGGACGCCGAGGCGCTGGTGACTCTGCCGGTCCTCGCAGGGGTGGCGCCGGAGATCTCCAGCTCGCAGCTCGTGGTGGCCGGCGACGCCAACACCACGACCACGGTGCTGGGCACGACCGCGGACTACCCGCTCGTGCGCAGCTACGAGATCTGGCAGGGATCGGGCCTCACGGACCTCTCCGTCGACCAGGCACTGCGCCTCGCCGTGATCGGGTCCACCACTGCCGACGACCTCGGGCTCGACGCCTCCAGCGTCGGCACCGAGATCAAGATCGGGGGTCTGCCGTTCGTCGTGGCGGGCATCCTCCAGGAGAAGGGTGGCTCGGGCTTCCAGGATCCCGACGACCAGGTCCTCATCCCCGTCACCACGCTGCAGAAGTACTTCTCCGGGTCGGATACCGTGCGCACCATCGCCGTCAGCGCGACGGCCGCCGGTACCATCGACGAGGCCCAGTCGGCCATCACCGCGCGACTGCGAAGCGAGCACGAGCTGGGCGTGGCGGAAGAGGACGACTTCCAGATCCTCGACCAGGCCCAGCTGCTGGAGACGGCTTCCGCGGTCAGCGACACCCTCACCCTGATGCTGGCGGGCATCGCCTCGATCTCGCTCATCGTGGGGGGCATCGGGATCATGAACATCATGCTGGTCTCCGTCCGCGAGCGGACCCGAGAGATCGGCATCCGCAAGTCCATCGGGGCACGAAGTCGGGACATCCTGGCCCAGTTCCTCGTCGAGTCCGTCACCCTGAGCCTCGTCGGCGGGCTCGTGGGCGTGGTGTTCGGCGTGGCCGCCACGTTCGCTATCTCGACGTTCGCCGATTGGAGCGTCTCGCTCGACCTCGCGACCATCGCCATCGCGGTCGGCTTCAGTGTGGCCATCGGCGTCATCTTCGGCGTCTGGCCGGCCCGTCAGGCTGCTCGGCTCGATCCCATCAGCGCGCTCCGCCACGAATGAGCGGCGACATCCCCACATGGACAGGTAGGCACACGCGATGACAGACCCGATCAGCCGGCCCACGCCGGCCATCACGAGCGACCACGGCCTTGCCCCGATCGGCGCCTGGGCGGTGCACCGGGCGCCCGGTCAGGGGCACGAACCACCGATCTGGCCCGGCTATCAGACCATCCCCCCGGCCGCGCCGCCAGGCCTGCCGTTCCCGACCCGGGTAGGGCCGATGCCCATGGCCGTGCCTCCGTCGCAGATGCCGACGGGCGGGCTGGCACCGGCGCGCGCTGCCAGGCGTTCGCGGACCGCCGATGCCGCGCTTGTGCTGGCGGCCTTCGTGGCCACGGCCGGCGTGGCTTTCGCCATCGGTCGTTGGAGCGCGCCCGATTCGCCCTCTGCGGCGCCGATGCGGGCCGTCTCGCAGTTGCCGGCAGGGTTGCAGTTGCCGGCAGGCGTGGAACTTCCCGCGGGCGTGGAACTCGCTGCAGGCGCGCAGCTCCCGTCGACCGTCGAGCCAACGGCAGATGCGGTGGACGAGGGGTCAAGGATGCCCGGGGCGGTGGCTGCGGCGGACGAGGGCTCCACGACGGGGCGCGCGGACACGGCCGTCGCAGAGCCACCCGCCATCGACGGCGGAAGCGACCTCCGCGCGGGGTTCCCGGCCACGGGCGGGTCTCAGGGCCCCCCGGGCGCCATGGCCGGCTTCGGTGCCGGTGGTCTGCAGGGCGTGGTCTCTGCCCTCGAGGCTGGGAGCCTGTCGCTTGCGACCGAGGACGGCACCATCGTCTCGGTGGCCACGGACGCCTCGACCTCGTACGTCCGCGAGACGACCATCGACGCCGCGGAGGTGGCGGTCGGCGACCTCGTCAGCGTGGAACTGCCCTTCACCGGCTTCCGGGGCCAGAGCGATGACACGGGCGACGTGCCACTCATCGCCGAGCAGGTGACCCTGCTGACGGTCTCGGCGGACTGACGTCGCCCGGCGCGCGTGGCGCACGGCACGAGTGGCGAGCGGCAGTGGCAGGATGCGTGATGCGTGCGCAGGGAGCGAACACGATGCGGGTCCTCGTCGCAGAGGATGAACCAGGTCTGCGGGACGTCATCGTCCTCGGTCTCGAGGACGCCGGCTACCGGGTCGATGCCGTCGGCCGGGGCGATGACGCCATCGACATGCTGGGCTGGTACGAATACGACGTCGCCATCATCGATTGGCGCATGCCCGGGGGTGAAGGCATCGCGGTCGTGCGCTGGGCCCGCAGCCACGAGCGACCCACGGCCATCCTCATGCTGACGGCACGTGACACGGTCGCCGACCGGGTGGAGGGTCTCGATTCGGGCGCCGATGACTACCTCGTGAAGCCCTTCGAGTTCAGCGAGCTGCTGGCACGCATCCGGGCACTCCAGCGTCGGCCCAGGGTCGTCGAGGCACCCGTCCTCCAGCTGGGTCGCCTGGTCCTCGACCCTGCCCTGCACCTCGTCAGCGTGGCCGGTCGCGAGGTGGCCCTGAC
>JBFYUV010000276.1:0-2970 GCA_041299865.1 Chloroflexota bacterium | reverse complement strand
CGGCGCGTGCGATTGCTGCCGTCGCCGATGATCTGGCCGCGCTCGGCACGCAGGTAGAGGTCGTCAGCGTCACCCGACTCGACCGTGAAGGTGCACTCATCGAGGGCCGGCGGCAGGCGATCGTCCGGGTCGCCGTAGATCGTGGAAGGCTCCGCGGCTCCCTCCACCAGGCCGCGCGTGATGAGCTCCACGACAGCCGCCTGCAGGGCGCCGCCACGATCGGTCAGCTGGTCCGGGATGTGCACCGCCAGATGGCGCACATCACAGCCCATGAGGCTGCGCACGATGACCGCGCCCAGGCGGCGGGCGCCGAGGCGATCGATGCGGCGGCCGTCAGCGACACCGACGGCCAGGACGAAGCGCACGCCCATCTCCGCGGCCGGGATGAGTCGCGCTTCCCAGAGGGTGCCCTTGATGGCGCCGAGGGTGCGCATCGCTTCGAGCGCGCCACCCAGGCGCCGGTCGAGCTCGGCAAGGTACTCCGGCAGCTCGATATCAGAGGGGACCGGGACGGCCAGGACATCGGCTTCGACATCCCACGGATAGATGGTCTCGACGTTCAGGCGCATGCTGCGATCGCTCTCGTTTCGTCGCTGGTGACGCGGGCCGGGGCTTGCGTCAGGATGAGGTTGGCGTGATGGTCGGAGTCTATCGGACCGCCTGCCCCGGCGGCTCCCGTGATGGCTAGCATGTCAGCCATGAGGCAGCCACCCGATGCCCTGGTCCGCTGGCTGCAGGCCATGCCCAAGGCTGAGTTGCACCTGCACCTGGACGGCTCGCTGCGTCCGGCGACAGCCCTGGACCTGGCGCGCCGACGGGGTGGCCGGTCGGCCGGCCTGCCGACCGACGTGGCCGCCATGCGGGCCCGCCTCGTGGCACCCCCGCGCTGCCTCGACCAGGCCGAGCTGCTGCAGGCCTTTGACCTGCCCATCGCCCTGCTGCAGGATGCCGAGGCCCTCGAACGCTGCGCCGCAGAGCTCGTGGAGGACGTCGCGAGCGACGGCACCCGCTATGCCGAGATCCGCTGGGCGCCATCACTGCACACCCGCGAGGGCCTGGGGCTGCACGAGGGCATCGCGGCCGTGACCCGGGGAGCCGCCAGTGCGGCCAACGCGAGCGGGATCCACGTCCGGCTCATCGCGGTGGCGCTCCGGACCCACGCGCCGGAGACGGCCGCGGACGTGGCGCGGGCGGCCGTCGATGCCCTGCCCGATGGGCTCACGGGCTTCGACCTGGCGGGTCTCGAGCACCTGGCACCCGATCCGCGCCGCTTCGGCGCCGCCTTCGAGATCGCCCGCGCGGGCGGCCTGGGCATCACCTGCCACGCCGGCGAGTGGGGCGGCGCCGCCCAGGTGCGTGCCGCCCTGGCGATCGATCCCTGGCGCATCGCCCACGGCGCTCCGGCCGCCGACGATGCGGCGCTCATGGCCGAGCTGCGAGCTCGCGAGGTGACCCTGGACCTCTGTCCAACCAGCAACCTCCAGGCAGGCATCGGCAGTGATGATGAGGCCGCCCCCCTCCCCCGCCTTATGCGCGCCGGCGTGCCCGTCACCATCAGCACCGACGATCGCACCGTCAGCGACCTGACGCTCGTGCGCGAGCTGGAGCGTGCCATCCGCCGACTCGGCGTCCGCCCGGCTGAGATCGTGGCCGCCGTGCGACAGTCATACCGGGCCGCTTTCCTGCACCACGATGAACCGCTGCGAGCGAGGTTGCAGGACGAGTTCGAGGCCTGGCTGGCGTCCGACCCGGCACCAGCCTGACGCCGCGGCTGGGGTCTCGACCTCAGCCGGCCAGCCGGGCCAGGAGCGGCTCCAGCTCGTCGGGGCCGGCGGCGATGAAGGTGGGCTGTTCGCGGGCAGGCAGCGCCGCCGCCATCTCCGCGGTGCTCACGCCGGTGAGCACGAGGATGCTGCGCGCGCCGACGCGTTGCGCGGCCAGGATGTCCGTGCCCAGGCCGTCGCCGATGACGACCGCCTCCTCGACCGGCACGCCGGCGACGGCCGCAGCTTCCCGCAGCAGGCCCGGCTCAGGCTTGCCGATGACGAGGTCCGGCTGCCGACTCGAGGCTTCGATGAGCGCGGCCACCATGGCACCGGCGCCGGCCATGAGCCGCCCCGGCACAGGGAAGATGGGGTCGCGATTGGTGACCGCGAAGAAGGCACCCTGGCGCAGGGCTTCGGCGGCCACGGAGAGGCGCTCGTGGGTGAGGTCGAAGTCAACGCCCACGGCCACGGCATCCGGACGTTGGGCCAGTCCCTCCAGCGTGCAGGCGACGGTCGCCAGCCCGGCATCACCGAGCTCGCGGGCGAGGCCCGGTCCCCCGAAGACGAGCGTCAGCCGGGGTGGGCTGGGCAGATGGGCCAGCGCCAGGGCGGTGCCGCGGGCAGAGGTCAGGATGCGTTCCGGGCTGGCCGGAGCGCCCATGCTCGAGAGCCGCTCGCGGTACTCGGTGCGGTGCCAGCGCGAGTTGTTGGTGACATAGATGATGATGTCGCCAGCGGCTTCGCGCCGGGTGAGCAGCTCCGGCATGCCGGGCACCGGCTCCGGGCCGCGGTAGACGACACCATCCAGATCGACGAGGAGGAGCATGCCCCGATGGTAGCCACCCGGAGCCTCCTCGGCTGATGGGCAGCGCCCGGCACGGCGATGAGCTGGAGCTGCTGCTCGTGGACGGCGACAACCTGCTGCACGCCGTGCGCGGTGGGCGCGATGATGGCGGCGTCGCCTGGCTGCTGCCCCGCCTGTCGCGCTGGCGGCCGGCCGGCCTGCGCATCGTGGTGGCCCTCGACGGGCATCCCGCCCACGGTGAGACGAGCCATCGCCGAGCCGCGACGGGCATCGAGTTCCATCATGCCGGGGCCCGCAGCGCCGACGACCTCATCATCGACCTCCTGACGCGGCAGCCCTTCAGCGCTCGGGCACGCAGCGCCGTGGTCACGCGAGACCTCGGCCTCACCGACCGCGCCC
>JBFYUV010000272.1:0-4952 GCA_041299865.1 Chloroflexota bacterium | reverse complement strand
TGAGGAGCGTGTGCCTCCGGGGCCCATGGGCGCGCCACGCGACCGCGACCACGTCGCCCCTGGCTGCCAGGGCCAGGTTGGGCACGACGTGGCGCAGGGCCCGGGTGGCAGTGAAGATCGGATCCACGTCGCTCCAGCTGGCACCGGCGTCTGCGGAGCGTTGGTAGAAGACGCGGTCGTCGATCTCGCCGGGGCCGATGCGGGGATGCACGAGGTGCAGCTGTCCGCGGTCGGCGGAGAGCTGATGCAAGGAATCGAGCCGCGAGCTCCGCTCGTCGGTGACACGCTTCATGGTCGTCCAGCCACCAGCCATGGCGGTGGCAGGCAGCAGGATCGCCAGCAGCGCGAGGAGCAGGGCGACGGTGGGCATGACGGGCGCACGACGGCCGCCCCGGCGGGCTGGTTTCCTCACCACCCCAGTGTGGCCGGTGCGCTGACGCACCGGGTAGGGTACGGCCGTACCATGGCTCGAGCGGGACGTTCGGGGCCGGTGGAACGACGATCCATCCGAGGCCCGGCACGCTCGCGTGGCCGCCGATTCAACCAAGGCCCGGCACGCCTGCGTAGGCCGGCAGGGCCGGCTGCCCACCGAGGTGCGCGTAGAGCACCCGCGAGCCGGCCGGGATCTCCCCCGAGCGCACCAGGCCGACGAGGCCGGCCATCGACTTGCCCTCGTAGACCGGATCGGTGAGCATCCCCTCCTGGCGCGCGGCCAAGTGGATGGCCTCCACCGTGCCCTCGTCGGGGATGCCATAGGCGGGGCCCTCGTAGCCACCCAGGAGGATGATCTCGTCGTCGCGCAGCTCGCGGGCGAGCCCGATGCGCCCGGCGGTGTCGCGCGCGATGCGCGTCACCTGCTCCCGGGTCCGAGCCAGCATCGCGGAGCCATCGATGCCGATGACGCGGCGATCCTGGCGGCCCTCCAGGGCGAAGCCGGCCACCATGCCGGCCTGCGTGGAGCCAGTCACCGAGCAGACGATGATGGTGTCGAAGAAGACGCCCAGCTCGGCCTCCTGCTGCGCCACCTCGCGGGCCCAGTCGGCGAAGCCCAGGCCGCCCAGGGGGTGGTCCGAGGCGCCCGCCGGGATGGGGTAGGGCGTGCCGCCGGCGGCCTCGACGGACTCCAGCGCCTGGCGCCACGAGTCACGGATGCCGATGTCGAAGCCGGCCGGGTCCATGCGGATGTCACCACCCAGGATCCAGGTCAGCTGGATGTTGCCGACACGCTCGTAGACGGGATCCGGCCACTCCACCCAGTGCTCCTGCACGGTCACCGCCTTGAGGCCCAGCTTGGCGGCCACGCCGGCCACCTGGCGGGTGTGGTTCGACTGCACGCCGCCGATGGAGACGAGCGTGTCGCAACCCTGCGCCAGCGCATCGGCCACGAGGTACTCGAGCTTGCGCACCTTGTTGCCGCCGTAGGCGATGCCGGAATTGCAGTCCTCGCGCTTGGCCCAGATCTCCACGCCGCCACCCAGCGCCGCAGAGAGGCGCGGCAGGGGGTGGATCGGCGAGGGACCGAAGAGGAGCGGGATGCGCGGGTAGTCGTCGATGGTCATGGCTGTCTCCCCTGCCCGGCAGCCTGCTGCCAGGACTTGCCTTCCACACCGATGGCCGGCGCGAAGACCATCTCCACCTGTTGCATGGCCCGGATGTCCACGGCGCCCAGGGCGGCCATGGATTGCCGCAGCGCGCCCATCAGGTTCTCAGTGCCGTCGGTCACCCGCGAGGGGCCGAAGAGGATGCGCTCCAGCGGGCCGGCCGTGCCGACCCGGATGCGCGTGCCACGCGGCAGCGTCGGCGAGGGCGCCGCCATGCCCCAGTTGGTGCCGTGGCCGGGGGCCTCCTCGGCGCGTGCCAGCGGCGAGCCCAGCATGAGCGCATCGGCGCCGGCGGCGATGGCCTTGGCCAGCTCCCCGCCTCGGCGCATGCCGCCGTCGGCGACCACGGGCACGTAGCGGCCGGTGTGCTCGAGGTGGTCGTCGCGAGCGGCGGCCACGTCAGCGATGGCCGTGACCTGCGGCACGCCGATGCCCAGCACCTCCCGCGTCGTGCAGGCGGCACCGGGCCCGACACCCACGAAGATGGCGGCGATGCCCTGTTCCATGAGCTGGCTGGCCGCCTCGTACGACGTCGTGTTGCCGACCGCCACGGGGATGCCCATGAGCCGCGTGAAGTCGGCCAGCTCGAGGGGCTCGTAGCCGGAGGCGAGGTGCTGCGCGGAGGAGACCTGCGACTGGACCAGGAAGGCGTCCGCACCCTGCTCAGCGCAGAAGGGACCCCAGCGCCGTGCTGCTGTCGGCGTGGCCGAGATGACGGCCGGCGAGCCGGCCTCGTGCAGCTCACGGATGCGGCGCGCCACCAGGTCCTCGCGGATGGGCTCCTCGTAGGCAGCCGTGAGGAGCTCCTGGACCTCGTCGGCCGGGGCGCTGGCGATGCGCTCCAGGACCACAGCCGGGTCCTCGTAGCGAGCCTGCACGCCTTCGAGGTTCATGACCGCGAGCCCGCCCAGGCGCTGCAGCTCGCCGGCGAAGCGGACGTCGACGACGGCATCCATCGAGGCCGCCAGGACCGGGATGCGCAGCGATAGGCCGGCGAGCTCAACGCTGGTATCGACATCGTCCGGCTCGACGGTGCGCAGCCCGGGAGCCAGGGAGACATCATCGAAGCCGTAGGCCCGCCGGAGGCTGTCGGCCCTGGAGGGCCGGCGGCGCGCCAGGCCCTGGGCCGGAGTCACGGGGCCCGGCGTGTCGGCGGCTCGGGTGGTCACGACCGGTGAGTCCTCCTTGGCGATGAGTCGGGCGGCGATGGTGCGGCTGCGGGCGGTGGGTGGAAGCACCTGGATGCGATCACCCACGATCGACCACCTGGATGCGCGGCGGCAGCCCGGTCCTGGTGGACCCGGCTGCAGGGTGACCGCGGTGGCGGCAGTATACCGAGGTGACCCACCGACCCGACCCCAGCCACCCCGACATCCCCGAGGTCACGCTGGCCGACGTGGAGGCTGCCGCCACACGCCTGGAGGGCGTCGCCCTGCGGACGCCTCTGCTGGCCTTCGGCGACCCCGCGGCCGGCAGCCGCGCTGACAGCGACCCCGGCGGGCCCTCGGTCTGGCTCAAGGCGGAGAACCTGCAGCCCATCGGCGCCTTCAAGATCCGCGGCGCCTACAACGCCCTCTGTCAGCTCTCACCGAAGGAGCGTGCCGCGGGCGTCGTCTCGCACTCCAGCGGCAACCATGCCCAGGGCGTAGCCCGGGCCGCGCGCCTGCTGGGGATGCGCGCCGTCATCGTCATGCCCAGCGACGCGCCGGCCATCAAGGTCGCCGGCGTCCGCGCCGATGGCGCGCAGATCGAGTTCGTGGGCACGGACAACGAGGAGCGCATCGCGCGTGCCGACGAGGTCGCGCACCGCTACGGCATGGCCCTCGTGCCCTCCTTCGACGACGCCCGCATCGTGGCCGGCCAGGGCACGCTCGGGCTGGAGATCGTCGAGCAGCTGACCGAGCTCGGCGCGGGGCCGGATGAGCCGCTCACCGTCATCGTGCCCATCGGTGGCGGCGGGCTGTCGGCCGGCGTCTGCGTGGCCGTCAAGGGCCGTCGACCTGCGGCCAGGGTCATCGGCGTCGAGCCGGATCTGGCCGCCGATGCGGCCGATTCGATGCGCGAAGGGCGCATCGTGCGCTGGGGAGCCGAGTTGACAGGTCGCACGATCGCCGATGGGATGCGCACCAGCGCGGTCGGTCGCATCCCCTTCGCGCACCTGCGGAGGTTGCTCGACGGTGTCCTCACCGTCAGCGAGGACGACATCAAGCTGGCCATGCTGGCCGCGGCCACCCGCGCCAGGATCGTGGCCGAGCCATCCGGCGCGACGCCCATCGCCGCCTGGGTGCGGCACCGCTCTGCGCTGCCGGGCAGCGGCCACGTCGTGCTGGTCGTGAGCGGCGGCAACGTGGACCCCGACCTTTACTGCCGGCTGTTGGCGGAGGCCGCAGCGCTGTCGTGAGGCCGCAGCGCTATCGTGAGGCCCCGGCACGGACGTTGGGGCCGCGCCCGGCAGCGCCACGGACCACGCCACGGCGGACGTTCAGAGGTCTCGGGTAGGCAGGGGCGGCCGGCCGCTCTATCATCGTGGAGACATGTCTGAGCGAGTCGTGCCCTTCAGCCTGCTGGACGCCGCGCGCGTGGTCGCTCGGGGCGGAGGGCTGGACCAGAAGCTCGAGGCGCTTTCCGCGCAGGCGCGTGACGCGGTCGACGCCGCGGACGTGGCCATCCTCATGCACGACGCGGACGCCGGCCTGCTCCTCTCCTTCGATGGCCTCGTGGCCCTGCCCACCGGCGACGTAGAGACCGAGCTGAGCCGGGCCATCGCCGACCGGGCGCCCGTGGCCTGCGCTGCGCTGCCCACGCTCCTGGCACCCGTGATGCCAGCCACCCGATCCTGCCTCTTCTCGCCGCTGGTGGTCGAGGACGAGGAGGGCGCCGTCCTGGAGGGCATCATGGCCGTCGGCTGGGCGGCTGATGCACCGCCGTACACGACCGTCCCGGAAGCCATCCTGGCCATCTCCGACCTGGCCGCCGTGGCCATCCGCCAGGCGCGACTGCGCAACTCGGCCTGGGAGCACTCCGATCACGCCGACCGGCTGCTGCATACCGATCGGCTCACCGGTCTCGCCAACCGCGTCACCTTCGAGCGCATGCTGGAGCTGGAGATCGCGCGGGCGACGCGCCAGGGCACGCCGCTGGCCGTCGTGCTGCTGGACGTGGATGGACTGAGCGACATCAACGAGCGCAAGGGCGCCCGGGTCGCGGGCGAGGTCCTGCGCCACGTGGCGGCCGCGATCGCCGATCGGGTCCGCCTGCTGGACACCGTGGCCCGCTTCGGTGACGACGAGTTCGTGGTCATCGCGCCCGGCGACGTGGGCGGCATCGTGGCCCTGCGACTGCGTGACGCCA
>JBFYUV010000269.1:0-2966 GCA_041299865.1 Chloroflexota bacterium | reverse complement strand
CGGCTGAGCACAGCACCTACGCGGGCATCGTCCGCCTGGTCAAGGAGGCCCAGACCTCCAAGGCGCCCTTCGTACGCATGGCGGACCGCTACGCCATCCTCTTCGTGCCGCTCACCCTGGTCGTCGCCGGTGTCGCCTGGGCCATCTCGGGAGACCCCGTCCGCGCCCTGGCCGTCCTCGTCGTGGCCACGCCCTGTCCGCTCCTTCTGGCTGCCCCGATCGCCATCGTCTCAGGCATCAGCCGCTCCGCGAAGCGGGGCATCATCGTCAAGGGCGGCGGCGCGCTCGAGGCGCTCGCCCGCGCCCGGGTCATGCTCTTCGACAAGACCGGCACGCTGACGGCCGGCCGACCGCGCCTGGCCGAGGTCGTGACGGCACCTGACCGCACGTCGGACGAGGTCCTCGCCCTGGCTGCCTCGCTCGAGCAGGTCTCACCGCACGTGCTGGCGGCCTCCATCGTGGGCGGCGCGCGGGAGCGCGGCGTCAAGCTCCGGCTGCCCGATGCCGCCGCGGAGGTGCCCGGTTCCGGCATCTCCGGCGACGTGGGCGGCACCAGGGTGCTGGCCGGGACGGCCGAGTTCGCGAGCGGGGGCGCCCCCTTGCCAGCGTGGGCCCGCGACGTGCGCCGGCGCGTCAACCTGGAGGGTGCCACGAGCGTCTACGTGGCCGCAGACGGTGTCCTCGTCGGCGCGCTCGTGCTGGACGATCCGATCCGGCCGGAGACGCCGCGCGTCATCCGTTCCCTGCGGCGGGTGGGCGTGCGGCGCGTGGTGATGGTCACTGGGGACCACTACGGCGTGGCGGACCTGGTGGCCGCGGCCATCGGTGTTGACGGGGTCCTCGCGGAGCGCACCCCGGCCGACAAGGTGGACGCCGTGATCGGCGAGCGACGCGAAGCGGAAGGCATCCTCGTCATGGTCGGTGACGGCATCAACGACGCTCCGGCCCTGGCCAGCGCGGACGTGGGCGTGGCCATGGGTGCCCGCGGCGCCACGGCCAGCTCGGAGGCGGCTGATGTCGTCATCACCGTCGACCGTCTCGACCGGCTCCCGGAGGCCATCCGCATCGCCAGCCGCTCGCGCCGGATCGCCCTGGAGAGCGTGCTCATCGGGATGGGCCTCTCGTTCGCGGCCATGCTCGTGGCGGCGGCGGGCTTCCTGCAGCCCGTGGCCGGCGCCATGGTCCAGGAGGCCATCGATGTCATCGTCATCCTCAACGCGTTGCGGGCCCTCACTGGCGGCATCGAGCGCACCACGAAGGTCCCCGGCTGGGGTGACCTGAGTGCCCGCCTGCAGGCCGAGCACCGCGAGCTGGCCCCGGCCATCGCCGAGCTGCGCGCGCTGGCCGATGCCCTCGGGTCGCTGCCGCCACAGGAGGCGAAGCAGCGCCTGGAAGGCATGCGCACCTTCCTCGTCGAGCGCCTCGTGCCGCACGAGGAGCACGAGGACCGCCTGGTCTTCCCCATGCTCGCCCAGGCAGCCCACAGCGACGACATGACGTCCGCGCTGCACCGGACCCACACCGAGATCTTCCACCTCATCCGCCTGGCCGACCGGCTCGTGGCCGAGATCCCCGAGGAGGGCCCTGCCCCGGAGGACCTCAACGACCTGCGCCGGGTCCTCTACGGGCTGGACGCCATCCTGCGGCTGCACATGGCCCAGGAGGAGGAGCTCTACATGGCCCTCGGCGACGAGCATCCCACGGCTGCGGCGCCGGCGGCGGCGGCTGCCTGAGCTCCGAGCTGAAGGGAGCTGCCGGGAGCTGCGGGGAACTGCTGTCCGCGGCCAGCGCTCGTGGCACGATGCCACCATGAGCACGACCACGAACCGCGCCACGACCGCATGGCACATCCGGGACGCCGGGACGGACGAGATGCGCGCCTGCCTGGCGGTGATCCAGGCGGCCTTCGCCGAGGAAGTCTCGGACGCTGAGTACGACGATTGGCTGAAGGTCTTCGGGGACGGCCGCTGGATCGGCGCGTACGAGACCGAGGACGGCAGGGAGGCGCGGGGCTGCGCTGCGGCGCTCACGTTCCGGCTCACCGTCCCGGGAGGGGAGGTTCCCGCCGCCGGCGTGACCGCGGTCGCCGTCCGACCCGACTACCACCGACGGGGCATCCTCCGCGCCCTCATGCGCCACCAGCTCGATGACGTTCGCCAGCGGGGTGAGCCGCTGGCCGTGCTGTGGGCCTCGGAGGGCGTCATCTACCAGCGCTTCGGCTACGGGCTGGCGGCCATGGACGGCCACTTCGAGGTAGAGACGCTGCGCACCGCCTATACCCGGCCTACTGCCGCCGAGGGTTGGGTCCGCCTCCTGGACGAGGAGGAGTCCGCGGCCATCATCCCGCCCGTCTACGACGCCATGCGCCAGGTGACCCCGGGAGCCGTCTCGCGCACCGATGCCTGGTGGCGTCACGGTCCACTTTCGGACCCGGCCTACAGCCGCCGTGGATCCAGCCCCAAGTACCGGGCCGTCTACGAGGTCGGGGGTGCTGCGGAGGGCTACGCCATCTACCGCATCAAGGACGACTGGGACCACCGCGGGCCAAGGAACCGCCTGGAGGTCAAGGAGGCCGTGACCCTCACCCCGCGGGCCCTCCGCGAGCTGTGGCGCTTCCTCTTCGAGGTGGACCTCGTCCGAACGGTGAAGGCCGACCGCGTCCCCGTGCCGACCCCGCTCCAGCAGATCCTGGCGGAGCCACGGGCACTCGGCCTCATCGCGGGGGATGGCCTCTGGGTACGCCTCGTCGATCTCCCCGCCGCCCTGGCCGGACGACGCTACGCGAGCACCGATTCACTGGTCCTGGAGGTCGCGGACGACTTCTGTCCCTGGAACGCGGGCCGCTGGCAGATCACCGCGATCGGCGAGCCGTGGGCGGCGGTCGCACAGGTCGAGCGCACGGAGGGCGCGCCCGACCTGGTCCTCGACACGGCCGACCTGGCTGCCATCTACCTCGGTGGCAGCCG
>JBFYUV010000265.1:0-4443 GCA_041299865.1 Chloroflexota bacterium | reverse complement strand
GGCCCAAGCCAGCGCGCCTGCGCCCGCCCACGAGGCACCGGCCTGGACGCTGGCCGCCGCTGGCGACGTCATGCTCGACCGCGAGGTCTACCGCCAGGCCGTCCTGCTCGACAAGGGCGCTGACCACCCCTGGGACGGCGGCTTCGCGAAGATCACCTCGCGAACCTGCTGCACCGTCGATGGTGGCAACGCCATCGAGACGAAGAGGGTGGGACCCCGCGGTGCCGTCCGCAGATTGCTGTCATCGGCTGACGTGGCCATCGTCAACCACGAGGGCCCTGCCCCCAACGACTCGTCGTATCACCCGGGCGGCCTGGTGTTCACGTTCGATCCCGAGCTGCTGGAGGGTGTCGCAGGCTCGGGGATCGACGTCGTGTCCTTGGCGAACAATCACATCCGCAACGCCGGCTCCCCGGGCGTCCTCGAAACGATGCGCAATCTGCGCAAGGCGGATCTGGGCTTCGTCGGGGCCGGTGCCGACGCCGACCGGGCCAGCAAGGCACGCTGCCTCGACCAGGCAGACGTGCGCCTCTGCTTCCTTGCCTACGACGCCATCAACACGCTCGTCCACGCTGCCACGGACGACCGACCCGGGGCGGCCGAGCTGCTCCTGCCGAACGTCCGCCGAGACATCCGCCGGGCGCGCAGGGAGGGGGCGGACGTCATCGCCGTGGTGCCGCACTGGGGCACCGAGTACACGACCCGTGTCACGCCGCAGCAGCGCCGCTGGGCCCGCGTCATGGTGCGTGCGGGCGCGGACATCGTGCTGGGAGCCCATTCACACGTCGTGGGTCCGATCGAGTTCATCGACGGCGTACCCGTCCTCTACTCGCTGGGTGACTTCCTCTTCGACCTGCCGCGCTTCGAGGAGACCGAGGAGGGGGTGATCGTCGAGCTCACCTTCCAGGGCGACCGGTTGGCGCAACTGGAGCTGCATCCGACGGTCATCGTGGACCGCTCGCAGGTCGCACTGCTGGAGCAGGCGAAGGACGGCCAGGTCGTGCTCCAACGCATGCGAGCGGCCTCCCGAACGCTCGACTGAGGCTGATCCCGCGGCCGTCCACGGGGACGATCGCTCGCTGTGGGCGATGATCGGTGTCGGCCCTCGGTCGCTATCCGGCTGCTGGGCTCCAGGTGCCGGCCAGGACGAGCCAGACCACGGCCAGGTCGATGGCGAAACCGAGCAGCAGCAG
Source organism: Chloroflexota bacterium (assembly GCA_041299865.1). Taxonomy (GTDB): domain Bacteria; phylum Chloroflexota; class Limnocylindria; order Limnocylindrales; family CSP1-4; genus JAFMJV01. Next base: position 3,250 of record JBFYUV010000265.1, on the reverse strand, counting down.
GGGCGAGTAGAAGAGCGCCAGGAAGAGCGCCGATGCCAGGGCTGCCAGCAGCACCAGTGAGGCCCACCAGTCAACTGGCACGAGCACGCCTACCGTGGCCAGGGCCGCGAGCACGTGAAGGCCGACCACGACGACCGTGAGAGCCATGCCGAGTCTCCGTACGAGCCCTGCGTCGAGGCCGCCGCGACCGATGAGCCACGAGCGGCCGAAGTCGAAGGGATACGCAGGGGCGTTCGGTTTGGCGGCGTCCGAGGGTGGCTTCGGGAAGGCGAACAGGAGGTGGACCCAGCCGTGAGCAACGAGCAGGAAGGCCAGCAGCCACGGTCCCAGCGGACTGTCGTCCGCGAGCAGGTAGAGGGTAAGCACACCGGCCACGGCCACGGCGATCGCCACCGGCACGAGGCTACGGACAAGCATCATGGGACTCACCTTTCTCGCCGACGCCTGCCCAGCGACGGCCCGTCCCGGCTAGTCACCAGCGCGCAGCTCGACCAGGAGCTCTGACCGGAACGTGATGTCCGTGAACTCCGCCGTGCAGCCCTCGCCCGTCGGCGATTGGGCGATGAAGCCCACCCTGGCAGTCCTCGCTGCTCCGTCGCCCAGCGAGAAGTAGCGCACCAGGTGCCAGGCGTTGCCATCCGGAGACCAGTGGAAGGCGAAGGCGCGCTCCAGCGCCGAGACGCGCAGGTGCAGGCTGTGGCCCTCCACCGGCACGGAGTTGCAGTCGTCGGACGTGCCCCGCGTCACGACTGACACGACCATCACCTCGCCCTGCGGCGAGAGCTCGAGGCAGAGCTTGGCCCACGTCACGTCATCGACGTGCACGAAGAGCACGCCCGCGTCGAAGGTGGCTCGATGGTCAGCTGAGACGACCGCGGAGAGCTGCCAGGGCCCTGACGCCGGCATCAGCAGCGCCGGCGCGTTGCGCACCACGGCGTCAGCGCCCGGGTCGATGAACCAGTCGCTGCGAGGCCCAGCCTCCATGCGCAGGGCACCCGCGGCGGTCACCTCGACCCTGGGCGCCGGCACCAGCCAGCGCAGTGGCCGCGGCAGGCCCGGAACCGACAGGTCGGTGTTCGCCGGCGCGTCATCTTCAGACACGTCATCTCCCTCGTTGTGGCGACTTCATCAGGCAGCGTGCAGCAGCCATCACAGGCGTTCAGCCAGGACTTCGGCCAGGTGTCGAGCGCGCCGGCCTGAGAGCGCCTCGATCTGGGTCCGGCAGCTGAAGCCGTCGGCCAGCAGCGGTGTCTCCGGGTCCGCCGCCCGGAGTGCCGGCAGCAGCTCCAACTCGGCCACCGACTGCGCGATGGCCTCGTGCCCGCGCTCCGCACCGAAGTTGCCGGCCAGGCCGCAGCAGCCCGAGAGCTCCTTGTCGATGAGGATGCCGTTGCGCTCCATGACCCGACGGTCCGCGCCGAGGCCCAGCACGGCCTGCTGGTGACAGTGTGGCTGGCTGATGGCCGGAGCTGCCACGCCCACTTGGCCTGCCGCGCCCGCCTGGTCTGCCACGCCCGCCGCCCGCTCGGCTGCCCGCGGGGCCACGAATCCGATCTCATCGAGGAGCTCCGCGAGCGTGGTGACGCGCCGAGCCAGGGAGGCGGCGCGCGGGTCATCCGGCAGCAGTTGCCCGAGGTCCTCGCGCAGCATCGTGGCGCAGGAGGGTTCCAGCACGACCACCGGCTCGTCGCCGGCCAACTCCGATGCCCCCAGCGAGCGCCGCAGCACGCGCCTGGCCGTGTCCAGCTGGCCCGTGGTATGCCACGTCAGGCCGCAGCACACGGTGCGCCCGGGGAGGACGACCTCGAAGCCGGCCGCCTCCAGCACCCGCACGGCGGCGTGGGCGACATCCGGCGACAGGTAGTTGTTGAAGGTGTCCGGCCAGAGCACGACGCGGCCGTGGATGCCTGCCGTCGAGGCGTTGGCCGGGAGCGCCGCCATCTGGCGCTTGCGGTCCCGGGTGAAGGAGCGACGGGCCAGTGGCGGGATGCCCCTCTCGGCGGCGATGCCGGCTGCGCGAGTGAAGACCCGCCGCGTCAGGCGCGAGCGGGTGATGCCGTTGACCAGCCAGGGGACGCGCACGGTCGCTGCCAGCCACAGCCACAGGGGCAGCCAGCCCAGCGAGTAGTGCGAGAGCGGCCGTAGCCGGCGCCGGTAGTGGTGGTGCAGGAACTCCGACTTGTAGGTGGCCATGTCCACGCTGGTGGGGCACTGCGAGACGCAGCCGCGGCAGGCCAGGCAGAGGTCCAGCGCCTCGCGCACCTCTGTCGAGCGCCAGCCATCATCGGCCAGGCTGCCGGCGACCATCTCCTGGAGCAGACGCGCACGGCCGCGGGTGGAGTGCTGTTCGTCGCGCGTGGCGCGAAAGCTCGGGCACATGAGCTCCGATCCCTGGGTCGAGACGCAGCGGCCGACACCGATGCAACGCTCCACCGCGGACCGGAAGTCGCCGCCGTCGTGGCTGTACGCCTGTGCGGGCTGCGCGTCAAGGGCGCGCGGAGCCGTGGCGCGCAGGTCGCGGGTGATGGGCGGCGGCGCCACGATGATCTCGGGGTTGAGCACGCCGACCGGATCCCAGAGATCGCGGAAGTCAGAGAAGGCGGAGCGCAGGTCCGGGCTGAACTGGCGTTCCAGCAGGGCGCCACGGGCCCTCCCGTCGCCGTGCTCGCCGGACAGCGAGCCGCCGTGCGCCACGACGAGGTCCGCCGCGGCTTCCATGAATGACTGGAAGCGCTGCTCGCCGCCGGCGCGGTCCAGGCCGAAGCCGACGCGCAGATGGACGCAGCCCTCGCCGTAGTGGCCATAGCTGATGGCTGGCAGGCCGTGCTCGCGGAGGAGGGCGCGCAGCGCGCGCAGGTAGCCAGCCAGCCGCTCCGGCGGCACGGCGGAATCCTCGAAGCCGGGCCAGGCAGCCACGCCATCGGCCATCCGTGACGAGTGACCGGCGCCGTCCTCACGGATGCGCCAGAGGGCCGCCTGCTCGGCCTCGGTGGCGACGACCCGGACGTCCCGCGCTTCCAGGGAGCGGCCGACGGCCGCAGCCAATCGGGCGGCGTGGTCTCGCGCCCCGACGGCCTCCTCCGCGCGGGCCTCGACGAGCAGCCAGGCGCCGCCCCCGGGCAGACCCACGTCCTCGCGAGAGGCATGGGCCAGCTCCAGCAGCTCGGCGGACAACGACTCCACTGTGAATGGTGCTTCCGTCAGCAGCGCCGGCACGGCCTCCGCACCGGCGACATCGTCGGCGAAGCCC
>JBFYUV010000264.1:0-4488 GCA_041299865.1 Chloroflexota bacterium | reverse complement strand
CGCCACGGCAACTTCGAAAGAGGCTGCGCAAGGCGGAGGATCAGCTCGCGGATGCCGTGTTGAAGCGTGACCGTGCGCAGGCGCGCGTCGAGGCGCTCAACATCATCGCCGACGAGATCCGTGCCCAGTTGTCTGAGGCTGACAAGTCCGCCGAGCTTGAGGCGGGCGCCGCCGCCCCGGTGGCCGAGCAGAAGCCGCCTGCCGCCCGGAAGCGGGCCGCAGCGAGGCCAGCCAAGACGGCAGGCTCGACCGCCGCGGCGTCCTCGACCGCAGACAAGCCGGTGACCGCCAAGAAGAAGCCGGTGACCGCCAAGAAGCCGGTGACCGCCGAGAAGCCGCCGGTGACCGCCAAGGAGCCGCCCACTGAGTAACGCCCGCCGAGTCGTGCCCTCTGAATAGCGCCCGCCGGGCACCCTGCCCAGGGCGCCAGGCTCAGCCGATCTGGGTGATCGCGATCCCCAGCCCGCGCCGGAAGGTGGGGCTCGTGATGCGGCGCCAGACAGGCCGGAAGCTGCGGCGCAGGCGCTCCACGTCCGCCTCGCGCGAGTCGAGGTACAGGCCGACCGCCTCTCGCGAGGCCGCCGGCAGGTACGGGGCGTTGGCGTTCAGCCACTCGCGGCTGATGCGTGCTGCGACGTCGGCGTCGTTCAGCGATCCGAGGTGGTCCTGCATCTCCGTGACGCCCGCGATGAGCTTGCGCGAGCCGACCGGCATGACCTCCGCGAAATACTCGAGGGTGTAGCGCAGCCGCTTGGACTCGATGCGCAGGGCGTGCAGGGTGAGCACGTCCGCCCAGGTGATGATCGTCTCGTAGGCCCGCACCCGCTCGTAGGCGGCCAGGATCCGTGAGCCGGCCGTATCCCGCACCAGGCTCGGCTGGCCCATGGGAGTGAGCACCTCACCGGCGCCGGGCGACTCGCTGAATTCCAGGTAGTCCTCCACGAAGGCGCGGTACTGCTTGGAGTCCAGCCGCGTAACGAGGCGACCGCGGGCCACCTCGCGCTGCCGGCGCCAGGCGCCACGCAGCGGCTCCATGGCCTCCTGGCCGGCCGCTGGGAGCCGGGCGATATGCCCATCGAGGTGCTCGAGGAGCACGTCGATGTCGCGCACCTCGCCGAGCGCGTCGGCGATGGCGCGCAGCTCGGCCACGTAGCGGCGCTGCAGCTTGGGTCGATAGGCGCCGTCGAAGACGCGCCAGGCAGCCCGCATGCGCCGGGTCGCTACGCGCATCTTGTGGAGGTCCTCGATGTCATTGCCGGAGCGTGTGCCGGCTTCGAAGGCCAGCATCCGCGCCAGGTGCATGCGCAACACCTTGCGACCGGCCTCGCCCAGCGAATCGTCGGCCTTGATACCCGGCGAGGCCGGCACGAGTGGGAGCCGGTGAGCCGGATCCTCGGCGGCCTTCGCCACGTACTGGCGGGCGATCTCCTCCTTGGATCGTGGCTCGGGCGTGACGAACCCGGTGGCCTCGATGAGCCCCGCAAGACGGCCCAGGTCGGCGCCGCCGGCGTTGCTGGCTTCCACCTCCAGCACGGAGAACGAGGCCAGCGGACGGGCCCCGCGGAAGACGGCCACCCAGTCGAGGGTGACCTCCACTGGCCCGTCATCGAGGGCCAGGTTCCGTCGCTCGCGGCGCTGGTTGATGGTGAAGAGGGTGCGCAGTCGGGCTCCCTCGCGCACCTCGTTGATGAGCTCCCGGGCAGCGCTGGCCGGCCAGAGGTCGGGGTCCACTCGCTCGTCCGCCGGACCCTCGACCTCGACGCGCTGCGAGAGAGCCAGGGAGTCGTCCTCGTCGCCGGTCGCGCCATCGCCCGTCACCGGGCGGTCGTGCGACGTCGACTTGACGGTCACGCTGACCGAGCCGCCATCCTCGCGCCGCAGGCGAGCCGCGAAACCGGCCTGCGCGAGGGCCCCGTAGGCGGTGTCGACGTAGCGATCCTCGACCTCGACGGTGCGCTCATCGCCGGCCTCGACGCCGTCCAGCGCGCCGCCCCAGCCCCTGGCCAGCCAGCTGCGCAGCGCCTCCAGGTCGCGAACGAGGTACTTGAGTTCGACCTCGCGCGGCTTGGCGGACTTCTTCATCCGCCGCACCGGCGGTGCCAGGTCCGTGCTGACCTCCCCGCTGCTGTCGGTCATGACGCCGCGGGGACCGATTCGACGGCCAGCGTCATGAGCGACTCGAACGTGTCCACCTGCGATGCACCGTCGAGGCTGGCCTCGATGCGGGACCAGCGGCCCTCCGGGCCGAGGCTCCAGGCGCGCCGGTCGTCGCGGCGCATGATGGCGAGGATGCCGCGGATGCGGGCCTGGACGGCTGGGTCCTTGATGGGCGTCATGGCCTCGATGCGTCGGTCGAGGTTGCGCTCCATGAGGTCCGCGGAGCCGATGAAGGTGCGCTCACGCTCGCCCTGGCCGAAGCTGAAGATGCGCGAATGCTCCAGGTAGCGGCCCACGATGGAGCGCACCGCGATCGAATCGCTGAAGCCGGCGACGCCCGGCTGCAGCGAGCACATGCCGCGGACGATGAGGTCGATGGGCACGCCGACCTGGCTGGCGCGGTAGAGCGCCATGATCATGTCCGGGTCCACGACGGCGTTGCACTTGATGATGATGCGGCCGTCTCCGTGCGTCCGATGACGCTCGATCTCAGCCTCGATGAGGGCCTCGATCCCCGAGCGGATGGTGACGGGGGCCACCAGCAGCTCCCGGTAGCGGTCCTTGCGGGCCACGCCGCTGAGCACGTTGAAGAGGTCGGTCACGTCGGCCGTGAGCGTGTGATCGGCCGTGAGCAGGCCCAGGTCCGTGTAGATCCGCGCCGTCCGGTGGTTGTAGTTGCCGGTGCCGATATGAGCGTAGCGGCGCAGCCCACCGGCCTCGCGACGGATGACCAGGACGCACTTGGAGTGCGTCTTGAGGCCCAGCAGGCCGTAGGCGACGTGCGCGCCGGCACGCTCCAGCGCACGGGCCCAGACGATGTTGGCGCGCTCGTCGAAGCGGGCCTTGATCTCCACCATGACCACGACCTGCTTGCCGCTCTCCGCGGCACGGATGAGGCTGTGGACGATGGGCGAATCGCCACTCGTACGATAGAGCGTCATCTTGATGGTCAGCACGTCCGGGTCCGCCGCGGCCTGCTCGATGAAGCGCTGCACGGAGGTGCTGAAGGACTCGTAGGGGTGGTGGATGAGGATGTCGCCTTCGCGGATACGTGCGAAGAGGTCGACCTCGTCTGCGTCGTCGCCATGGCGTGGCTGCAGTCGCGGCGACGTGACGGACGACCAGGGCACCGGTTGCAGGTCCGGGATGTCCAGGTCCGCGATGGGCTCGAGGCCGCGCTGGTCGAGCATGCCGTCGACCTCGTAGACGTCAGAGGCGTCCAGGTTGAGGCCGCGCTGCAGCAGGGCGCGCGTCTCGTGGGGCATGGAGCGCTCCACCTCCAGCCGCACCACGTTGCCGAAGCGGCGCCGTCGGAGCTCCTCCTCCATGGCCAGCAGCAGGTCGTCCGCCTCGTCCTCCTCGACGTTGACGTCCGCATTGCGCGTCACCCTGAAGAGGTGCTGGGCGGCGATCTCCATGCCCGGGAAGAGCGCGTCCAGGTTGGCCGCGATGACCCGCTCCAGCAGGATGTAGGTGCGCGGGGCGACCTCCCACATGCGTGGCAGCACGGGCGGCACCTTGACGCGGGCGAAGCGGCGCTGCCCGGTGCCCGGCTCACGGACGGTCACCGCCAGCGATAGCGATAGATCGCTGATGTAGGGGAACGGGTGCGATGGATCGACCGCCAGGGGGGTCAGGACCGGGAAGATCTCGTCCATGAAGCGCTGGCGCAGCTCCACCTGGCGCTCAGGGCGGTCCTCCGGCGGCAGGATGCGGATGCCTGCCGCATCCAGCTCCGTGGTGATGGCCGCTGCCACGTCGGAGTGCTGCGCCTGGAGTTGCAGGACGCGGCCCCGGATGCGATCGAGCTTGTCGCTCGCGGAGAGGCCGTCAGGGGTGGGCTTGGAATGGCCCGCCGCGACCTGCTGCTTGAGGCCCGCCACGCGCACCTGGAAGAACTCATCGAGGTTGCTGGCGAAGATGGCAAGGAAGCGGACGCGTTCCAGCAGCGGGTTGTGGGGGTCCTCTGCCTGGTAGAGGACGCGCTCGTTGAAGTCCAGCCAGGAGAGCTCGCGGCTGATGAAGGGCACGTCGGTGTGAGGCCCGGTCCGGCGACCGCGGGTGGCAGCTCGAGCAGGCTCTCCGATGGTGGTCACGCTGCCGTGATGCTAGCAGGGCTCCGCGCACACCCGGACAGGCCGGGTGTGCAGCAGCGAGGTGCTGCGGCTGGCCATCACGCGTGCCGGTGCGGCAGGTCCTCAGCGGCGCCGGATAGCGATAGGCGCCGGGCGCTGTCCTCCGCACAGGGACACTGCTCGCGGAGGTGCTCGAAGGTGTAGAAGCCGCTGCTGTGGCCGTCGGCCCACCAGGGCTGCAGGGCGTAGTGGCCCA
>JBFYUV010000263.1:0-18859 GCA_041299865.1 Chloroflexota bacterium | reverse complement strand
CGCGCCGGGCGGCACCGACGGGCCGGACGGATCGCCGGGCGCGCCCTCCACCACCTTGGGCGCGGGCCGACGCCAGTCGCCGCTGTTGCCGCCGCTCTTCTCCATGAGCCGGATGCCGTTGATGGTCACGAAGCGGTCGGCCGATTTGACCATGTCGTAGACGGTCAGGGCGGCCACCGAGACCGCCGTCATGGCCTCCATCTCCACGCCGGTCTGGGCCATCGTGGCGCAGCTGGCCGTCACGACCAGCGTGCCGGTCTTGCGGTCGGGCGTGATCTCGACGGTGATCTCCGTGAGCGGCAAGGGGTGGCAGAGCGGGATGAGCTCCGCCGTGCGCTTGGCGGCCATGATGCCGGCCAGCTCGGCCACGCTGAGCACGTCACCCTTGGGACCGGCGCCGTCGATGACGAGCGTCAGCGTCTCCTGGTCCATCTTGACGGTCGCCTCGGCCACGGCCCGCCGCTGGGTGGCGGGCTTGTCGCTCACGTCGACCATGCGTGGGCGGCCCAGGCGGTCCACGTGCGTGAGCCGCCTCCGCTCCTGGCGCAGGCTGGGTGTCGGCTTCCTGGACTGCCCTGACCCGGTCTGACCCGGCTTGGGCTGCCCGGGCCACGAATCACGCGATCTCGACGTCAAGCCTGATGACCTCCACTTCTGCTCCTGCCGGAAGGCCTGCCAGGCCCTCGGGGATGATGGCCAGGCCGTTGGCGACGGCGAGCGCGGACAGCATGTGCGAGCCCTGCCCACCGGCCAGCGCGGCTCGGTACCGGCCGGCCTCGTCGGGTGCCTCTGAGAGGCGGACGCGGATGAAGGCCCGACGCTGCTGCGACTTGGTGACCGGCGCGTCCAGCACGCCACGCACCGTCGGGCGTCCCTGGGTGCCGGGCTCGCCGCGCAACCGCCGCAGCACTGGGCGCACGAAGAGCTCGAAGGTGACGAAGCTGCTCACGGGGTTGCCGGGCAGGCCGAAGAGCAGGCAGGTGCCACCGTCCGGGCGGACCGCGCTGCCGTAGGCCAGCGGCTTGCCGGGCTGGATGGCCACCCGCCAGATATCCAGGGTACCGACCTCCTCGAAGACCTCCTTGACGACGTCGCGGGCGCCGACCGAGACGCCGCCCGTGGCGACCAGCACGTCAGCCGCGAGGATGCCCTCCACGATGCGTTCACGGACGGCCTCCACATCGTCGATCGCGATGCCCAGGCGCACGGGCTCCGCGCCAGCTGCGAGGACCTGGGCGGCGATCGATTCGCTGTTGCTGTCCGGGATGGAGGCCGGGCCGAGCGGCTCTCCGAGGGGGCGCAGCTCATCGCCCGTGGCCATGATCGCGACGCGCGGTCGGCGGTGTACCTCGACCTCCACGTGTCCCGTGGCTACCAGGGCCGCCACGGCAGCCGGACCGATGCGGGTGCCTGCCGGAAGCAGCCGCTCACCCTGTCGGATGTCACTGCCGGCCCTCCGGATGTGGGCTCCGGTGGCAGCCGCGATATGGATGCCGACCTCATCGGGCAGCCCTGACACCCCGGGTGCTGCATCCGTGTCCTCGACGGGCACGACGGCATCCGCCCCCGGCGGCAGCATGGCGCCGGTGAGGATCCGCACGGCCGTGCCGGGCCCCACCCGGACGGCCGGCTCGTGACCGGCAGCCACCTCCCCGACGACCGCGAGGCGGACCGCTGCCTCCGCGGAAGCCGTCGCCACATCCTCGCTGCGCACGGCGAAGCCGTCCATGGCGCTGTTGTCCCAGGGCGGCATGGTCAGCAGCGCGGTCGTGTCAGCGGCCAGGACGCGGCCCAGCGCCTCACCGATGGGCAGGTGCTCCGAGCGAAGCGGCAGGACGTCGGACAGGATACGGTGGCGCGCGTCCTCGAGGCTGGTGAGCGGTGGCGCGGGCATGCCGCGAGCCTAGCGGTCTTCCGGCGGTGCTGCCCGCGCCGATGGTGGCGGCTCCGAACGCACGGGCTCAGAGCGCCAGAGCCGCCGGCCGAGCCACCAGGCCGCGACGCCGAGCCCCGCGACGAGCACCCCGAAGGCACTCGCCGTCACCTGCCAGAAGGCGAAGGGGTAGAGCTGCACGAGGCGCTGTGTGGCCGGGTCGAAGGACCAGTTGCCGCCCGGGAAGAAGAGCTGGTGGAAGATCGTGAAGAGCGCATCGAAGGCCACCAGCGAGACGACGCCGAGCAGGATGACCGCGGCGGCGGTCGTCGCGCCGGCGCGGGAGACGATGCGCCAGGTCGTCCGCCGGCGCTCCTGGTCGGCGCGAGCGATGAGGCCGCCGATCACGAGCAGCGAGACCACCCCGGCGATGAGGCAGAGCCAGAGCAGCAGTCGGGCGTCGGCGAGGTGGCCTCGTTCCGCGGCGTCGTAGAAGGGGCCCGCGCCGGGCCCATCGGGGCCATCGAAGGCAAAGGAGCCCGGACCCAGGACCAGCTCCGCCACCGACAGGTCGGACCATCGATGGGCGACGCCGGTCTGCACGCCCAGCTGCCCGGCTGAGCCAGCCATGTCCAGGGCCGGGTGGGTGAAGGCCGGCGTCAGCAGCGGCAGGACTGCCATGGCGATGATGGCCAGGATGGTGCCGATGAAGACCGCCGCGCTGAGCAGGCGACCCGGGCCAGGGCCGGGGCCCTGGGAGGAAGTCATCGTCCCGGGTCAGTCCTCAGCCAGCGTCTGGGCCTGCTCGTACCAGCCCTGGATCGTGAGGTCCGGGGGCGTCTCCAGGCCGAGGGTGTAGGCAGCCTGCACGACCCGGTCGTGGAAGTCCGCCGGCGCCAGCGCCAGCAGCTCAGAGAGGCCCACGACTCCCGCCTGGGTCAGGATGCGCTGCTGTTGCGGCCCGAAATTGGCCAGGTTCAGGAGCAGTGCCTCATCGCGCCACTCGTCGATGTCGTTGGTGGAGACGCCGATCTGGTCGGCCAGTGTCATGCGCCGGGTGGGCGTCTCCGAGACCTCCAGGAAGAGGCCCGTCGTGAAGAGGCCCTGGCGCTCGAGGCGCTGCAGCGCACGCTCCGGGACGCGCTGGAGGTTCTCGATGGGGGGCATCAGCTCAGACTGCCTCCTGGCCATGTGACACGATGGACGGCGTCACTGTAGCAGGGCGCCCGAGACGTGGAAGCGGCCCCGCCGGAGACCGGGCGGGGCCGCTTGGCTGCCGAAGGTCGGCTGCTACTGACCGAGATCCGCGGGGCGCGTGCCCAGCGTGAGGGGCAGCTGGATGGTCTCCCCGTCGCGCAGCACGTCCAGGGTGAGCGCATCGCCGGGCGCGTAGCGCAGGACCTGGAGGTCGAGCGGGTTGTCGCGGTCCACGGCCAGGCTGTCCACGGCCGTGATGATGTCGCCGTCCTGGAGCCCGGCCTCAGCTGCGGGGCTGTCCTCCACGATGGGGCTGTCGCCGCCATCCTGGCCCTTGACCCAGGCCCCGGCCGTGACCGGCAGGGACTCGTCCTTGGCTACCTGGCCGTCGATCTCGCGGAAGAGCACGCCGACGTAGGGCCGCTCGATGGGCTCGCCGGCCTTGGCCTGCGCGATGATGGGCTTGGCCAGGTCGATGGGGAGCGCGAAGCCGATGCCATCGCTCATGCCGGCCTGTGCGGTGGTGATGCCGATGAGCTTGCCGTCACCATCGAGGAGCGCACCGCCGGAGTTGCCGGAATTGACGGCGGCGTCCGTCTGGATGAGGTGGTTGAGGCGTTCGGCGCCGCCGAAGCCCCCGAAGGCGTCGATGCTGCGGTCCAGGCCGCTGACGATGCCGACCGCGGCGCTACCCGGGAAGCTGCCCAGCGGGTTGCCCACCGAGATGGCCATCTGGCCGACGCGGAGGCCCGAGGAGTCACCCAGCGTGATGGCCGGCAGGTCCTGCGCATCCACCTTCACGAATGCGAAGTCGGTCAGCGTGTCCACGCCGGTCACGGTGCCGTCGAGGATGGAGCCGTCATCGAGGATGACGGTCACGTCCGAGGCATCGCCCACGACGTGGCCGTTGGTGATGATGAGCCCGTCGCTGGCGATGATGACGCCGGAGCCGCTGCCGCCCGGGATCGCGAAGCCACCCTCGCCGCCGAAGGGATCGATGCCGCCGGGGAACTCGAAGCCCTCGGGCATCTCGAAGCCCTCGGGCAGCTCAAGACCATCGGGAAGCTCGAAGTCCTGGGGTTGCTGATCCTGCGGCGTCTCCTGGCCCTCTGGTGCCGGCGAGGCGTCCGGAGCGGGCTCAGACATCTCCGCGACCTGCGTGAAGTCGGTCTGGATGGTGACCACGGACGGTGTCACCTGCTCGATGACGCCGATGACGGCCTCATCGTCACCCTGGGCGGCGAGGGTGACAGCTGGCGCCGCCAAGGCGGCGGTGGCGCCCAGGATCAGGGCACTGGAAAGGGCCATCAGCGCGCGAGGGCGCTGCGGGGTGGGGGGCAGGGATGGACTCATCTGGATATCACCTCTCATCGGGTGGGCGACCACGTCACGGGGTGGCGCGGTGGGGCCGCACGTGCATCGCGCGCGGCTCGCGGCGCGACCTACCAGTTGTACCCAACGAGTGGTGAATGCGGGGTATTCCGAATGTGAAGTCTTCGCATCCAGGCCCGCCGAAGTTCGCCGCGACCGGCGTTCCAGCTGACTCTGCTCCGGGCCCGACCAGCTGATCGAGCCCGGCAACCTCGCGCCTAGGACTCCAGGACAGCGTCCAGGGTGATCTGGACGGAGCCGCTGATGGCCCGCGAGATCGGGCAGCCACCCTTGGCTGCCTCAGCCTTCTCGTGGAAGGTTGCCTCATCGATGCCGGGCACCTTGGCCCGCACGCTGATATGGCTGGTGAGGACGGTCCAGCCTGCGTCGGTCTTGTCCGCCGTGACCTCTGCGGTCACGTCGACCCGCTCGGGTGCGTGGCCGGCCAGCGCCAGCTGGTGGCTGAAGGCCATGGAGTAGCAGGCCGCATGGGCAGCCGCCAGCAGCTCCTCAGGGCTGGTCTTGCCCTCAGAAGCCTCCGTGCGGGCGCGCCAGGTGATGGCCTGCTCGCTGAAGATGCCGCTCGTAGCGGCGCTGACGGCGCCGCCACCCGTGGCGAGGTCACCGCTCCAATGCGCCTCTGCTCGTCGAACCTGGGCCATCTCTCACTCCTCATCTGCGGCTGGGGACGCCTATGGTCGCACGGAATCGATCAGCGACCGGTCGGCGAGATCTCCCACCAGGCGTCGTTGACGGTGAGGCCGGGACGCTCCACGCCGAAGCCGCCGACGTCGAAGAGCAGCCCGGTCACGGCATCCTGCAGCTCCGCGACGCGGGCCACGCGGTCGCTGCTGCGCAGCTCCGCCTGGGCGTCGCCGTCGAAGTAGCCGACCGCCGCCACGACGCCATCCGGCCTGATTCCCAAGTCGCGGCAGGGCCGCAGCTCCAGCTCCGCGCTGACCGGGCCGCCACATGTCCAGGTGAGCGCATCCTGACCGCTGCTGCCGACCGCCTCGAAGGCCGTCCAGCGGCCCTCGCCGGCCAGGGGCAGGGCCAGGAACTCCGTCCAGGCCAGTGGCTGGGCGAAGGTGACGACGACGCCCGCCTGCGACGGCCCGGGGCGGGCATCCCCGCAGGTGGCCCGCGTCACGGCGGCGTCGAGCAGTGGGCGAGCGTCGATCCGTGGATAGGGCTCGGTGTCGTAGGTCAGCGTGAAGCGTTCCGCCTGCCACTCGCCGAAGAGCTCCCGCGAGAGCTGCGAGAGGATCTCCGCCTGACCCATGCGGCGGTCCCAGGCCCACTCGCAGACGCCCTTCTGGCGCTTGCCGTGCCAGCGGGAGAACTGCACGAGGGAGGTGTACACCTGGCCGGCATCCGGACGACGGGACCCGGCGGTGATCTCTGCCTCCTCCCAGCGGCCGTCGCCATCGTCGTCATCGCGGTCGTAGGCGGGATCGGGATGGTTGGTGGCCCAATAGCCGGTGGCGCTCAGGCGGCCGGAGCGATCGTTGACCTCGTGCGTGTAGCGCAGGCCCTGTCCCTGGTACCTCGACAGGCCGTCGGCCTGCTCACGGTCCCAGGTGGCGTCCGTCCGGAAGACGAGAGCGTCGTCCGCGACCAGCAGGCTGGCCGGCAGCACGGTCGTGGTCGAGGTCAGCGGCGTCCATGACGCATCTCCCACGCCCTGGGCGGCAACGCTCCGGCTGCCGCCGGGTTGGGCCAGCATCGCCAGCGCCAGCGCCGCCACGGCCGCAGATGAGCCAGCCCGGTGGAGCCGCCGCCCTCCTGCGCGCCCGGTCCTCACGCCTCAGCGCCGTCCAGCTCGGCGGCCAGTCCGCGCACGAGCGTCCAGGCATCCTCCACGTGGCGCCGCTCGGTGCGGATGTTGCCGATGGCGATGCGCAGGCTGAAGCGACCGTCGATCCTGGTGTGCGAGAGGAAGAGACGGCCGGTCGCATTGAGCCGGTTCATGAGTCGCTCGTTGGCGGCGTCAAGCTCAGCGGCCACGGCCGCCTCCCCTTCCCTGCCCACGGATCGCGCCGGACGCCAGCGGAAGCAGACCAGGCCGAAGGGCGCCGGCGCCAGGCGCTCGAAGTCGGGGTCGGCATCGATCCAGGCTGTCAGCTCGGCCGTCAGGTCGAGGTGCTCCTGGAGTCGCGCGCGCAGGCCGGAGAGCCCGAAGTAGCGCAGCTGCATCCACATCTTGATGCCGCGCGCCCGGCGGCCCAGCTGCGGGACGTACTCGTTGTAGTCGCGCCCGGTGTCCTTGCCGTCCGTGGTGCGCAGGTACTCGGGGACAAGGCTGAGCGCCTCACGAAGGGTGCCCATGCGGCGCGTCAGGAGGAGCGAGCAATCGAAGGGCGTGAACATCCACTTGTGCGGGTTGATGACGATGGAGTCTGCCCGCTCCCAGCCCGCGAAGTGGCCTCGCATGGCCGGGATGAGGGCCGTCGGACCGGCATAGGCCGCGTCCACGTGCAGCCACAGTCCCTCCGCCGCGCAGACGTCCGCGATGGCCGCCACCGGATCCACCGCCGTGGTCGAGGTGGTGCCGATGGTGGCCACCACGCCGGCCGGCAGCCAGCCCGCGGCGCGGTCCTCCGTGATCGCCTCACCAAGTGCGCCGGGATCCATGGCGCGGTCGCGGTCGACTGCGACCTTGCGCACGCCCTCGCGGCCGATGCCCAGGATCATGGCCGCGCGTTCGATGGACGAGTGCGCCTCCGCCGAGCTGTAGAGCCGCAAAGGTGCCGATGCCCGGAGACCCGCCTGCGACGCGTTCCCGGTGGCGTGCTGACGGGCCGCCGCGAGGGCAGCGAGGCTGCTGATGGAGGCCGTGTCGTTGAAGACGCCGTCGAAGTCAGCCGGCAAGCCCAGCCCTTCGCGCAGCCAGTCGACCGTGATGCCCTCCAGCTCCGCGCCCACGGGCGAGGTGCGCCACAGGAAGGCATTGGCGTTCAGGCCGCTGGCGACCATCTCACCCAGCAGGCCGATGCCGGACGCACTGGCCGGGAAGTAGGCGAAGTACGAGGGGTGCTGCCAGTGCGTGACGTTGGGCACGACCTGGGTGCGGACGTCGCGCAGGATGTCCTCCAGTGGCTCGGGGTCCTCGGGTGGCGGCCCTTCCAGGCGCCGGGTCAGCTCACCCGGCGAGACGCGCGGGAAGACGGCGTAGTCCTCGATCTCCTCGAGGTAGTCGGCCACCAGATCTGCGGCCTCGTGGAGTGCAGCCCGCAACTCGGCCGTGGGCATGTCGCCCGACGCCGAGCGCTGCGCGGCGTCGAGACGCGCCGGTGAGGCGTCGGTGCTGGGGAGTTCGCGGGGGTCCACTGCCAGCGATGGTACCGCTCGATCGCCAAGTCGGCCGACGTGAGCCTCGAGCCCTGGGCGGCCCAGAGAGCGATCTTGTGCTCGGCCGTCACTCCGGGCACCGCCGGCACGGCCTCCTGGTGGCCATCGACGCCCGATGGTGCATCCTGTGCCGGACCAGAGGAGGCTCCATGCGCCGATCGTTCGCTCTCGCAGCCATGCTGGCCCTTGTCGTCATGGCGACGGCAGCCGCCCCCACCGCGGCACGCCCGCCGATCGCGCTCGGCGTCTCGAACGCAGCCAGCACGGACATGGCCGCCCTCGATGCCTTCGCCGCGAGCGTCGGCGTCCGGCCGGCGACCTGGACCCTGTGGAGCACGTGGGGCGACCGAGGTGGGCGCAGGCGTTGTGTCGATGGCTTCGGGACATGCGCCTTTCCGAGCGCCCTGGCTGACGGTCTCCGCGAGCGGGGCATCACGCCGCTGATCTACTGGCAGCCCACCAACCCGGGCAACCCCGGAGCAGGCTGGTACGAGCGCTTCCAGAACACCAGCGCGGGCAAGCACGACCGTTACGTCCGTGCCTGGGCCAGGGCCGCCAAGGCCTTCGGCAAGCCGGTCATCGTGCGCTTCGCCCATGAGATGAACGGGACGTGGTTCCCCTGGTCGCTCACCAACTTCGACAACAGCCCGGGGGGATTCACACGCGCCTGGCAGCACGTCGTCAGGCAGTTCCGCCGCGTCGGCGCGGACAACGTCCGCTTCCTATGGAGCCCCTTCCAGCGTTGCCCCACCTGCAGCAGCGCCCTCTACGAGGAGTTCTACCCGGGCAACCGGTATGTCGACTACGTGGGGGTCACGGCCCTGAACTGGGGCGATGTCGCGTGGACGTCGCTGGATGGGCTCCTGTTCGAGACGCTGCCTGTCCTGCGCCGCATGACGCGGACGCGCACCAACCCTCTCGGCAAGCCCGTCATCCTCCCCGAGCTCGGATCCAACTACGTGGGTGGTGACAAGGCGGCCTGGATCAGGGACGGCTACCTCACGACGTACGCGAAGTGGAAAGCCATCCGTCTCATGGTGTACTTCGACTACGACACCACGTTCGCAGGACAGCCCGACTGGCGCCTGGTCCAGCCTCCCGATGGCTCGGCCATGGCAGCCTTCCAGTCGCTGGCCGTGCAGCCGCAGTTCCGCGCCGCGTTCCCCCTGCGGCCAGACCCGTCGACTGGACGATGGCGCAGGATGCCGCTGCTGCCGCCCGAGCCGGTTCCGTCGGCCGAGCCGTCGGCCGTGCCGGTGCCGTCGGCCGAGCCGTCAGCCGTGCCTGGGACCTCGGCTGCTCCCGTCGCCCCGGTGGGCGCGTCTGCGCTGCCTTCGCCCGCACCCGCCTCCACGCCGGCCCCGACGGGCTGATCGGGCTCGTCATCGGCCGAGGCCGGCGCCGGCGTGGCCCCAAGCCGCTACGCTGGTGGCATGACCGACGACCGCACTCCCGACATGGACGCCCTGGTGGCACAGCTCACGGCCGCCGGACTCCTTGAGGCCTACGTCCGTGACGACGGCAAGCATGCCTATCGGCTGACCGAGGCCGGCGCCGGCGTGGCCAAGGCGCTCGCGATGCGCGGAGATGGGTCGGCGGAGCTCCTGGACAGGCTGCTGCGGCCGGAGGACTGACATCCGCTGCCGACGTGCGGCTCGCCGCCCACGGCTACGCTGGACAGATGCCTGACGAGACGACGGACGCGGACGTTGATGAGATCGTCGCCGAGCTGGTGACGGCCGGTTTGGTCACCCTGGGCACGGACACCGATGGCGTGGAGACGTGGGCGCTGACCGCCATGGGCGAGCAGGTCGCACGCCAGATGGCGATGTCCGGCGAGGATGACGCCGCTGCATTGCTCGACGCGCTGCTGGACTCCCCTGGCCGTCAACGAGGCTGAAGCGGACAAGGGAGTACGATGGCAGGGATGGGATCCTTCCTCGACCACTTGCAGGACGCCGAGCGGCAGCGCCGTTCCCTGGGGCAGCGCGAGCAACGCGAACGGGCTGAGATCCGCGCGGAGTACACGAAACGGAACGCCACCCGCCGGCACGAGTTCGTCGTGCGCTCGTCCCCGCCTCAGTCACGTCCCGCGCAAGACGGTTCCTGACGCCCGCAGGGAGGCAGCAGCAGCGGGACGTACCCGCCTAGAAGGCCAATCCCAGCGGGGGCGGCCCGAGCGGTGGCACGGTCTCGTCAGCCAGTCGGAAGCCGTTGGCCCTGTAGGCCTCGTAGTCGAAGTGCTCGGTCTCCTCGTAGCCGACCACGTGGTACTCGAGGAAGCCCGGCCAGTCTTCGTAGCCCTCACCGAATGAGTGGTCGAGGAATGCGTCCGCCATGGCCATCCCGAGCCTCGGCCCGGTGAAGAATGCCCCCATGGCCAGCACGTTGCAGTTGTTCCCGGTGGCGCAGCGCAGGGCGGCCGGCACGCTCTCGCAGACCGCCGCGTGCACGTGCGGGACCTTGCCGGCGGCCACGTGGATGCCCATCCCGGTGCCGCAGAATGCCAGCCCCTTCTCGAACTCCCGCTCCGCGATCTTGGCGCCGAGCATGAAGCCGGCCCGGTGGTACATCGGCGTCTCCTCGAGGATCGGCGTCAGGTCCTCGACCGTCCAGCCCCGCTCGATGAGGTGCTTCCTGACCGCCTCCTTGAGCGGGAAGCCCGCGAAGTCGGCGCTGACGACGACGTGCTTGTCCTTGGCTGTCTTCACGAGGACCGTCCTTTCCTTGTCGCGAATGCCCAGGGCGTCATTCTCGCAGTCCTCGGCGTCCCCGGCTGCCCGCTGAGGTCCGGCCAGCACAGGATGCCGACCGACGCGTCAGCTTCCGCGGCCCCATCAGCGCTACGCCATCGTCCAACCGGTCCCGGTACCAATTCGTCATGGACGGTGGCCCATGCGGCCCAGCATCCTGTGGACGACGCAGTTCCCCACCTCTGCGTCCAGTAGACGGGCCTGGGAGCCTGAGGCTGTGGTCGGCCGGCTCCGAGGCAGGAAGCCCTGACGCAGCCGCCGGGCACCTCCTCCCGGCGACTGCGTCGCCGTGCTAGCCCCACAGATCCAGCCGCCAGCCTCGATGCCAGGCAGCCTCTCCTGGGGTCTACCTACCGGAAGCCTTCAGCCATGCCCCGTCGGTCCGAGGGGGCTGACCGGACCGCCGCGCGACCCGCAGGGGTTAGCCCGGCTGCGAGATGCCAGCCAGACCGCGTCGGGCTCGCCCCTGCGATGGACCTTCATGCGCAGGTAGTAGGGGTTCGCTGGCGGGAGACCGCCGGGGTAGCACGTGCCGGCGTCCACGCCGAGCAGGACGTCGGTGCCGGGAGGGAACCAGTGGACCGACTTGCGACGGGCCGTCATGCGGTCCGGTCCATCGGGAACATCCTCGGCGACGGTCAGCGTGATGACCAGCCACTGAGCGACCGTGGGGCACGTCACGCGGCCGGCGCCGGCATAGCGCCAGGGGCCTTCGGGCACGGTGGAGGCGTACGTGCCCACGCCAAGGGCCCGGATGGTGCAGTCCCAACGCTCCAGGACGCGGGGGGGCCTGGCCTCTACCGTGCCAGCCGTGAGGCCCGCGCATGCCACCACCAGGGCCATGATCGAGATCGCGACTCGTGTGCTCGCCCTTGACCACATCGCCATGCTCACTCCTTGCCTGATGGTTCCATCATCCTCCCGCTGGTGCAAGAGCGCCGGCTGCGTGCGCGACACGGCACCGTCGGCGTGGCGAGACCGGCCCATGCAGCGGGGATCGTGCCACACCTGGCGAGCGGCTCAGCTCGCAGCGTCAGGCGTCCGGCTCAGCTCGCAGGGGCCAGGCAATCGGGGATCGAATCGCTCCGGCCGAAGGGCCGCTGCGTCTGCCCTGAGCGGTCGTAGACCTTGACCCAGTCGATTCCCGCGAAGGGCTTGAGCGTGGCCATGACCTGGTCGGCCACGGTGATGGACTTGCCGCCGCCGCGACAGCCGCCCGCGAGCGTCAGGCTGGCCACGCCGCGCGCGGAGACGCGCAGGTCGCTGAAGCCCTTCGTGCGCGACGACTCGAAACGCAGCCCTCCGGCCAGCTCGTCTTCGGTAGGCCCGGCCCACAGTCGCAGCAAGGCGCCGCTCGCCTGGTCAGCGACCGGCACGCTCCGTGTCGTGAGCGCCAGTGCCTCCGATGGGCCGAGCCCCGCCGGGGTCACGTCGCCGGCCTCCACGAAGGCGACCGTCACGGGGACGGTCGGGAAGGCGGCCGCGATGTCGATGACGAAGCGCGCCGGATCGCGCAGCTGCGTGGTGCGCAGGATGCGCGTTTGCCGCATGAGCCCGACGCCGAACGAGACGACGGCCTCGAAGTCCCCGGCGTTCACGACATGCGCCACGTTAGGGAGGGCGAAGGCACGGGCTCGAGGTCCGTAGGTCGTCGCCATGGGGGTCGTCATCTCGTGCCCGAGGACCCCGTGCAGGCTGACGAGGAGGAAGGCTTCGCCCTGGATGGTCACTGGCCGACCCGAGCCATCCTGCGTGACACGGTCCACCCACTCGACCGAGGTGGACGCCGGCAGCCCGTCCTCGAACTCGAAGACGATCCGATCGAAGCCCGGGCGGTGCCCGGCGCGGACGTCCACGAGCGTGGGATGGTCCGCCGCCGGGCCAGCCAGCACCGCGGGTGCGGACACGAGCGCGAGTGCGGCGGCGAGGAGGAGGGACGATCGGACGGCTGTCATGGCGCACCTCCGCGTACGAGTGGCGCGATGCCCTGGCGGCAGCGCCGGAAGCCCCCGTAGCGTCGCACGTCGCGGTACATCGCGCCGTAGATCGGCAGAGCGTGACGCCGATGGCCTACTCGCAGCTCCGCTCCTCACTCCTGACGTGCGATCGGCCCCCGGAGACCGCTCCAAGGGCCGTGGCACGCTCAGAAGAATGGTCGGGGCGACTGGAGTAGCGCCAGCCTGACTCAGGTTCGTCCCCGACCGTCGTTCATGCTCATCAACCGGACGCCGGCGCCTCAGGAGTGGCCGGCCCTGTCCAAGAGCGCGTGATGCCTGCATCCCCTCCCCGCCAGCGCCCGACGCCGCGCCAGCTCGAGGTGCTGCGAGCACCATCCTCCCTCATCGCGACAGAGGCGGTCGACACCTGCGGCCACGGAGACGGTCCCCTTTTCAATGCCCCTCATCGTGATGGGCATCGACGTGAACTTCATGGCGAGGCAGTTCAACGAGCAATCTAAGGCCCTCATCGCTGGCGAGGTCTCCACGATGGCCGAGCCAGACGTGGACGAGATGAACACAACTCTGAGGCGGAGGGATTGAGGCGTTGCGGCGCAGTGGACGGATGATGGACAACGACCTCGCCTCGGCTTGGGAGCAGGTCCACGCCAACACGCCCGAGGGCTGGTTCGTCGGCAACCCTGGCTGCGAAGAGCGGTACCGGCACTGGTCGCAGTTCGCCTTCGACCCCAGCGAGAAGGCCGTGATGGGCGGACGCGAGCGTCAGTGGATTGCCACGGGACAGACCGAACTGGACTGCTTGTGGGAGATGGCACGGTGTCTGGGCGAGTTGAAGGCGGGGCGCTGGCCGATGTGACCCAGCGACCACTTGCCTTCGGGTGGATGATGAAGCGGCGCAGCAGCAGGGGGGCAGGCACATGCGAGCCATCGTCGCGGCCATCGCACTCGTCTTCGCCATCGGGGTGGTGATGCCCACCGAAGTCGATGCCCGCGCTCCACGCGAGTTGGAGAAGTGGGGTTGCACCATCAGGGCCGTGTACCTCGACTACGACGACATCCTCAACAGGGTCACTGGGAGAGGGGCTGTCTATCAGTGCGACGAGTACATGCGGTTCAACGTCTTGCTCTCCATCCATGAGGACATCCCGGGGGCGCCCAACAGGATGCTGACGTGGACGAGGCGCGTGGGATACGAGGGAGGCCCTTCCGTCTACCCCTACCTGCTTGACATCGAAGGTGCGACCTGCGTGCCGGGTGGTCCACCGCCAGCCCACCCCGTCTACCTGCGGGTGAAGGTGCGGCGCATAGGGAAGCCGGGCGCCGTCTGGGTGGCGACACGCAGCATCGCCAACCCTTGCCCGAAAGGGTCATCGCCGGGGACGGACTGGGTGGACCCTGCCTGAACCCTGACCCGGCTCTGCCTCTGTCGAGGCTCCTCGGGCCGTACTAGCGCGTCAGGAAGGCGCCGACTGGGGTGGTTGGCACTTGCGGGCGGCGCTCTCTGCGGAGCATCCTTCCCAGCGAACGCGGGAGGCGATGCCGCGGCCCGCCAGATGTGGCTCGCTGCGCCGCTGCACAGGGGGGAAGCGCCATGTCCGGGTCATGCATCCGTCCGTACCTCGGCCCACTCATCGCCGTGGTGGTCATCCTTGCGCTCGGGGTGGGGACCGTGTACGCCGCCATCCCCAACCCCACCAACAAGAAGTTCTACGCCTGCTTCGTCAAGAGCACCGGGGTCGTGCGTCTCATCAACTACCCCACGGTCAGCACCTGCCCAAAGGGCCAGCGGCTCATCGACTGGAACGCCAAGGGGCCGGTCGGGCAGCAGGGACCGCAAGGGGTCCAAGGCATGCAGGGTCCGGTCGGGCCACAGGGTCCGGCAGGCGAGGCTGGCATCACGAACATCACCCTCACCAAGAAGGTCCAGACCTTCAATGCCAACGAGGCCATCGGCCAGACCGGCTCGGTCGATGCGGTCTGCCCGGCAGGCAAGGTCGTCGGAGGCGGCTTCGCGCAATGGGAGGACAACCTGCGGGTCATCAACTCGTACCCGGTGACGACCGACACGTGGCGAGTCAAGTGGAAGAAGATGGAAGCCGACGAAGGTGTGGTCGGTCCACCCGTGTACGCCTACGCCATCTGCATGACCACCGACCCTGCCGGTGTCATCACCACGGCGAAGGTCAAGGTCGCCAAGAAGAAGGGCAGGTAGCGCTCGGCCATTCTCGTGGCCGAGGGTGTCAGGTCCTGACAGATGGGACCTGCTTCGCACCGAGCACCGCGCCTGAGCGCGCAGGACGGCTCAGGAGCGGTGATGGCCCGGCAGCCATGTCCCAGCACCCTCGTGACGACAGCGGGCTTCTATCGCGGGAGCCTATGTGATGCCAACCCTGAGAGGGCACGAGTCCGGAGAGGGCTGCATCCCCCGCCTCACACCGCCGCCAGAAAAGCTAGGGGGGTGGGGGCCGGTCCGGCTTGAATGTCGGCGGCGGCCGGGCGGTTGTGACAGACGCGCCCAGGACCATGTCTGCTCGGCTCACGGACACACCTGCCTGCATGGAGACTCGACCTCCACCGTTGTGGCGTGCCGCACAGGTGGCACTGCGGGCGAGCATGCCGAGGATGGCCGCAGTATTGAGAGTGAGCGTTGACCACACCGGCATGTCGCTGGTGAGGCTTCCTCGTCGGCGGAATCTGCACGACTGGCCTGCATCCCGCAGGTGGCTCCAGACGGGCCGTTTCGCGCCTCTGTGCAGGTGCCGTACCCGCAAACGTACCCGCAATCGACCATGAAGAGGGCCCCTGGAGTCACCTCCAAGGGCCATTTCACGCTCAGAGAAGTGGTCGGGGCGACTGGATTCGAACCAGCGACCTCTTGACCCCCAGTCAAGTGCGCTACCAGGCTGCGCCACACCCCGACACAGGCCACGAGTGTATCAGGCGAGGCCAGCCAGCTCGTCTCTCGAAGCGCGGCCGAGCAGGCCGGCCATCAGGAGCCCTTGCGGCTCGACTTCTTCGTCGTGCGACCCTTCTTCGATGGCGCCGATCCGCCCGTGCCGGACGCGGCGCCGCCGCTCCTCGCCCGCTTGCCGGACGACGACGCGCGACCCTTGGCCGCTGCGCCGCTCACGCCGGACCGCCCCCGCGAGGACGCCCTGGGGGCCTTGGCACGCGGCTCGAGCTCCACGCGGGATCGCTCGCGGAAGACGAGGCGCAGTGGCGTGCCCTCGAACTGGAAGGCGTCCCTGATGCGGTTCTCGAGGAACCGCCGGTAGCTGAAGTGCACTGACCGCGCGTCGCTGGCGAAGAGCACGAAGGTGGGCGGCTCGATGGTCGCTTGGGTGGCGTAGTAGAAGCGCGGCCGGCGGCCCTTGACCGGTGGCGGCTGGTGGCGCGAGACCGCTTCGGAGAGGATCCGGTTGAGGCGAGCCGTGGGCACCCGCCGACGGCGCTCGGCGGCGATCTGGAGGGCGTCGTCCAGGACACGCCCGGCGCGCAGCCCCGTGAGGGCGCTGATGGCCACCACCGGCGCGAAGTGCAGGAAGGGTGCCTGGCTGCGGATGCGGGTCACGTACTCCTCGAAGGTCTTGTCGTCCTTCTCCACGAGGTCCCACTTGTTGATGGCCAGTGCCAGGCCGACGCCCTCGTCCACGACGTAGCCGGCCACGTGGGCGTCCTGGGCCGTCAGGCCGTCCTGCGCATCAAGCACCAGCACGCAGACGTCAGCCCGCCCGATGGCCTTGAGCGCCCGCAGGGCCGAGTAGCGCTCGGCGGCCGGTCCGGCGGCCACCCTGCCGGGGCGCCGCAGGCCAGCTGTGTCCACGAGGCGCACCTCACGGCCCTGCCACTCGAGCGTCGTGTCGATGGCGTCGCGCGTGGTGCCCGGGATTTCGCTGACGATGGCGCGCTCCTCGCCCAGGAGCTGGTTGACCAGCGACGACTTGCCCACGTTGGGGCGGCCCACGATGGCGATGCGGGGCGTGGGGGGCGGCTCGGCATCGAACCCCAGCGCGCCCGACTGGTCCGCCCCGGGTTCGTCGTCCGCTCCGAGCCCCTCGAAGGCATCGAAGGCCTCGACCTCCTCCCCGAGGAGTCCCGGCACCAGGCCCTCCTCCACGAGCTCCGCGAGCTCAGCCGCGCGCGCCTCGCGGGCCTTGCGGCCGAGCTCGTCGCCAGACTCCTCCGGCAGGGCCGTCACGATGGCATCGAGCAGGTCGCCGGTGCCACGCCCGTGGAGGGCGCTGACAGCATGGCTGTCCAGCCAGCCCAGACGCAGGAACTCCGCGCCCTGCAGCTCCAGCTTCTCGTTGTCGGCCTTGTTGACGGCCATGACCACCGGCGAAGATGCCAGTCTCAGGATCTCCGCCACTTCCTGGTCCGCCGGCGTCAGGCCGGTCGCCGCGTCCACGACGAAGACGATGACGTCGGCCTCCTCGATGGCCAGGCGCGCCTGGTCCTGGACGCGCTCCTCGATGGCGTCACCGGGGTTGACCTCCATGCCGCCCGTATCGATGACGACGTAGCGGCGGTCGTTCCACTCGGTCACGCCGTAGAGGCGGTCGCGGGTGGTCCGGGCACGGTCCTCGACGATGGCGCGACGCTCGCCGATGAGGCGGTTGAAGAGCGTGGACTTGCCGACGTTGGGCCGTCCCACGATGGCCACCACCGGCAGGCCAGCGACCGACGTGTCGCGGTCCAGGCTGCGCGTTCGTCGACGCGAGGTGCGGCGGCTCGGCACGTCAGGCCGCGCTGAGCGAGGTGCTGCGGTAGGCCGGCTCGGCGACGGCGGTCACGGCCTGGCCGGCCAGCTCGTCAGCGCGTGCCTGGGCAGATTCGGTCCCGGCCAGCGCGTAGATGCGCTGGGCCACGGCGGCCAGGTCCTCGATGGGCGTGCTCGTGCCGCCAGTCACCCCGATCGTGCGGCGCCCTTCGAAGAGACTGGCATCCTCCAGGTCGCGAGCATGCTCGATCTGCACGACCGGCTTCCCGACGATGCCCACGAGCCGGGTGAGCTCCCGGGTGTTGGCGCTGTTGCGCCCACCCACCACGACGACGAGGTCCACGACAGCCGCGAGGTCCGTGGTGTCCTGCTGCCGTCGGATGGTCACCGGACAGACGGTGTTGACGATCTTGAGCTCATGGGCGCGCGAGACGAGGAAGGCGGCGAGACGCTCGAACTTCCAGGGCGGCTGCGTGGACTGCGTCAGGAGCGCCATGCGCTTGCGCCGTGGGATGCTCGCCCAGTCCTCTTCCTCGTCCACGAGGATGGCGTCCGGCGCGAAGCCCAGCAGGCCTACGACCTCGGGGTGATTGGGCGTGCCGAGCAAGACGACCGTGTAGCCGTCTTCGACCAGCTTGGCCAGCTCCTTCTGCTCCTGGGTCACCCACGAGCAGGTGCCGTCGATGACCTCCAGGCCCCGCTCCTCCGCGTGGGCCATGACCTCCGGCGTGACGCCGTGGGCGCGGATGACGACGGCCGCACCCTCCTCCACCTCGTCGAGGTCCTTGACGCTGCGGATGCCCTGCTCGCGGAGCTGTGCGATGACGCCCTCGTTGTGGACGACCTGGCCGAGCGTGTGGGTCGGCTTGCCCTCCGCGGCGCTCAGGCGGGCCGCGTCGATGGCCTCACGCACGCCATAGCAGAAGCCGGTGCGGCGGGCGATGCGGACCTCGGCGACGGTTCCCATGGGACGGCAAGTATCGCATCGGTGCTTGACGATGGCGTGAAGGCCCCAGGGCGCGGGCCGGGACCAGCCGGCGCCCTGCGCGATCGGCCGGCGCGGATGGCCACGCGTCAGTCCTGCGGCCAGGGCTCCCAGGCGCCGCGATGCCGGGGCTCGACGAGCGCCGCGATGCGCCGCATGAGCTCGGCGTCGGCATCGGCGAGGGCGGCCCGACGGTCCACCCCCTCGGGGATGGCCAGCCTAAAGGGCCGACCGACGCGCAGGATGATGCGGCTGCCGATGGCCGGCAGGACGGCGCCGCGACCAAGGAGCCGGTCCGTGCCGGAGATGCCCACCGGCAGGACCGGCGCGCCCGTCCGAGTGGCCAGCAGCGAGACACCCGGCTTGGGCTCGCCCATGACGCCATCGAAGCTGCGCGTGCCTTCCGGCAGGATGGCCACCACGCCGCCGCGGTCGAGGACGGCCTTGGCGGCACGATAGGCGCCGATGTCGCTGCCGCCGGCCTTGACCGGCTCCGCCCCGAGCGAGCGGATGAAGATGCCCAGCGGACCGTCGAAGAGCGACTCCTTGGCCAGGAAGGTCGGGCGCCGCTGCAGGGCCGGGCCCAGCCCGGACCGTCGAAGAGCGACTCCTTGGCCAGGAAGGTCGGGCGCCGCTGCAGGGCCGGGCCCA
>JBFYUV010000262.1:0-4059 GCA_041299865.1 Chloroflexota bacterium | reverse complement strand
TGCCCACGGCCGGCGTGACGATACGCACGGCCTGCGGCATCACGATGCGGGCCATGATGCGCCGCTGCGTCAGGCCCAGCGCCGCGGCCGCCTCACGCTGTCCGCGCGGCACGGCCTGGATGCCGGCCCGGAAGATCTCCGTCATGTAGGCACCGTAGTTGAAGCCCAGCGCGAAGATGCCCAGCCAGATGAGGTCGATGCCGGACGCGGCGGGCCAGATGGTGGGCAGGGCCAGCCAGACGAAGAAGATCTGCACGATGAGGGGCGTGCCCCGCACCAGCGACACGTAGAGCGTCGCCAGCGCGTAGACCGGCGCCACCGTCGAGATGCGGCCCATGGCCCCCAGCAGGGCGAAGACGATGGCCAGGGCGATGGATGAGACGGCGATGAAGATCGTGATGGGGACGCCACCCAGGATGAACCACCACCACGGCTGCAGCCAGGCCAGGTCGACGGCCCCGCCGGCCACCAGGAGAGCCACCAGGCCGCCGATGACGAGGATCCAGGTAAGGATGAAGACGAGCCGGAAGCGCAGGTGGCGGCGGCTGTCGGCGGCCGCGATCTGGCCGACGATGGCATCGACCTCCGGCCCTGGGGCGGGGCTCTTCGTGCCGGGGCTTCGACTGTCAGCGGTCACGGTCATGGCGCGACCTCGGTTGGGTGAAGGGGACTCCACCGCCCCCTTCCCGGACACGGGTGGCGGCAGCTACTCCGCCGGTGACGTGGTGAGGTCCAGGCCGAACCACGTCTGGCTCATCGTCGAGA
Organism: Chloroflexota bacterium; assembly: GCA_041299865.1. Lineage (GTDB taxonomy): Bacteria > Chloroflexota > Limnocylindria > Limnocylindrales > CSP1-4 > JAFMJV01. Next base: position 3,294 of record JBFYUV010000262.1, on the reverse strand, counting down.
GCGTGCCGTCCGCATGCATCTCACCGATGATGGCGTCGATGGCAGCCACGAGCGAGTCGTTGTCCTCGATGTTCTTGTCGAAAGCGGCCGCCAGGGGCTCGAAGTAGACCGGATCGCCCAAGGCGACGACGGGAAGGCCCTCGTCGATGGCCGCCTGGACGGTCGTTGAGGAGGTCAGCCAGCCGTCGAAGTCCTTGCGGCCGGCCGCCCAGGATTCGGCGCAGTTGCGGTCCGTCGGGAGGGTGGTGGCCACGGAGCCCTCCGGCGGGACGGTGTCCGGCGTGGCGGTGCCGAAGTCCAGGTCGCCATTGAACCAGTCGAGATAGGTGGTGCCCTCACCCATGCAGATGGTCTTGCCAGCCAGGTCATCCAGGCTGCTGTAGCCGAGGTCGGTGCGGGTCGCCATCTGGGCCGGCGTGTAGTAGTAGGGCTGCGTGAAGTCGAGGACCTCCTCACGAGGCGTGGTGATGGTCACGGATCCCACGCTGAAATCCCAGCGGTCCGACCAGTTGCCGGCCGAGACGAGCGCGAAGTCCGGGGTCTCGAAGGCGATGTCCACGCCAAGGCGCTTGGCGATCTCCGTGCCGACATCGATGTCGAAGCCCTTCAGGCTGCCGTCGGTGTCCAGGAACGACTGCGGCGGGTAGGCCGGGTCGGTGGACATGCGGATGACGCCGGTCTCCAGGATCCGGGCGAGATGCCCGTCCGCGACGGCCGGGCTGGCATCCTGGGCGGCGGCCGGTGCCGCCAGGCTGAGAATGAGCAGCGCTGCTGCACTGATGGCGATGCTTCCCCGGTTGGTGCCCATCGAACGAACATCCCCTCCTTGTATGTGTCTGTGGGTCGCATCGGTATACCACGCGTGGCAACCGCCTGCGACCCGTCCTCGACGCCTCTGGGTCACGCGGAGGGAACGGTCGAGGACCATCTGTGGCCCGGCGCCATCCTTGATCGCTGCTGCCACCGGCTTGCTGCCGCCTGCCAGCGCTCGATCTACACTGAGCCGCATGGACGTGGAGGGCTGGCTGACGAGCGAACTGGCCTCCTTCGCCTGCGCGGCCTGTGGCCAGCCCTACGGTGAGGCGCATATCCGCCTCCTGGCCCGGCGCGAGGAGCTCTACTTCGTGGATCTCTCCTGCCCGCACTGCGGCTCGCAGGCGGTCGCCATCGTGACCGTCCAGGTCGATGGAGAGACCATGGACAGCGTCGGCGGCGAGACGCTCGAGGCCGCGCTGATGGACCGGGACGGCGCCTCGGACCCGCCGGCAGTGAGCGTGGACGACGTCATCGACGCCCATGTCCTGCTGCGCGACTTCGAGGGTGACGTGCACCAGCTCATCGCCCGCTTCGACGGCGGGCGGCCTTGAACGAGGACCCCCGGTTCGCCCACGCCAGCGAGGCAGAGTTGGCGCGCATCCTCGACTACTACAAGGTCGCATGGCAGTACGAGCCGCACGTCTTCCCCATCCGCTGGAACAGCGAGGGCGTGGTCGTGGAGTCCTTCGCGCCCGACTTCTACCTGCCTGAGCTGGGGCTCCACATCGAGCTCACGACGCTCAAGCAGAGCCTCGTGCGCAAGAAGAACCGCAAGCTGCGCCACCTCCGCGAGCTGTACCCGATGGTGCGCATCAAGCTCTTCTATGCTCGCGACTTCCGGGCCCTGCTGCTCAAGTACGGCCGCCTCGACGCGGCCGCCTCGCTCATCGGCATCGACGGCCAGCCGCCCCCCAAGCGCGGGGGGGCCGCACCGGTCGAGGGCCGGCCGGGCGACGCTGCGGGTGGCCTCGCGCCGGTCGGCAGCAGCTCGGGCGACAGCGGCTCAGCCGGCGACTGACCATCCCGCCCACCACGCACGAAGGAGCACCGCGGATGCCGGCATCATCACTCGAGAAGGACGTCGCCGAGATCCTCATCGACGAGACGACGCTGCAGGCCAAGGTGGCCGAGTTGGGCGCTCGCATCTCGGCCGACTACCACGATCGGCAGGTGACCCTGGTGAGCGTCCTCAAGGGTGCCCTGCCCTTCATGGCCGATCTGATGCGATCCATCTCGCTGCCGGTCCGCATCGACCTGATGGAGGTCTCCTCGTACGGCGGGGCCACGGAGACCTCCGGGCAGGTGCGCATCCTCAAGGACCTCTCGTCCTCCATCGAGGGCGAGGACGTCCTTATCGTCGAGGACATCATCGACACCGGCCTGACCCTCCACTACGTGACCGAGTACCTGCGCGGCAAGGATCCCGCCAGCCTGGCGATCTGCACGCTGCTGGACAAGCCGGCGCGTCGGCTGGTGGACATCGACATCGCCTACCTCGGTTTCGAGATCCCGGACCGCTTCGTCATCGGCTATGGGCTCGACTACGGCGAGATCTACCGCAACCTGCCCTACATCGGCGTGCTCCGGCCGGAGGTCTACGGCGGGGAGTGAGGCGGGGCCTTGGCCGCGGGCGGTGGCTCATCGCCGGCGGCGCCGTCCTGACCATCGCGTCCATGCCCCTGGCGTGGCTCAAGGTGGGCGGAGTGGTGCTCTCGGCGGAGACCGCCAGTGGCTTCGAGGGTGCCGGCCTGCTGGTCTTCGTGGCCTGCGTGGCCATGCTCGCTCTCGTCGTGCTGCCCTACACGACGAAGGACCGCCGGACCGCACTTGACCGGCCCATCGCCTACGTGGCCTGCTGGTTCCTGGCCGTGGGTGGCATGGTCAGCGTGACCGCGCGACTCCTGGGCACGGAGGGCAGCAGCCTGACGCCCGGCGATGCGCCGGGCCTGTGGCTGGCCATCACGGGCATGGCCGTGGTGACCTGGGGCCTGCTCGAGTTGCTCGCGGAGCGCCCGAGCCCACCCTAGGGCTCACATCGGCCGGAGGGACGGCTATACTCCCACCGAGTATGCGAAGACGGCGAGGTGCGGTGTGAGCGACCAGATCAGCAGCGCGGTGCGACGGCGCAGCTCGGCCAGCCAGCCGCGGCCGTACGCGCGTGATCGCGCCCAGCTCCTGCGACGCCTGGCGCGCATGGAGGGCCAGGTGCGAGGCATCTCGCGCATGATCGAGCGTGACGAGTCCTGCCTCGACGTCATGCAGCAGACGGCCGCCCTGCGAGCTGCGGTGGATTCGGTGACGATGCTGGTGATGGAGGATCACGTGCACGGCTGTCTGGCCAGGGCCGCCACGTCCGGTGACGGCGAGGCCGTGGCCGACGAGGTCATGGACGTGCTGCGGCGTGGCATGGGCCGGCCGGGACGGGTGGCCCGGGTCACGCCTGAGCCCTAGCCGATGCGCCGCAGATCGTGCGGCCCG
>JBFYUV010000260.1:0-10625 GCA_041299865.1 Chloroflexota bacterium | reverse complement strand
CGCAGCGCTGCCTGCGCGTGGCCGGCAAGCACAACGACTTCGAGGAGGTCGGCCGCACGCCGCGCCACCACACCCTCTTCGAGATGCTGGGCAACTGGTCCTTCGGCGACTACTTCAAGCGTGAGGCCATCCACTGGGCCTGGGAGTTCCTGACGCAGGACCTGGGCATCCCCGGCGAGCGCCTGGCCGCCACCACCTACCGCGATGACGAGGAGTCGTGGACCGTCTGGCGCGACGAGATCGGCCTGCCACCCGAGCGCATGGCAAAGTGGGGCGACGTTGACGCCGGGGACGACAAGAACTTCTGGCGCATGGCCGAGACCGGTCCCTGCGGTCCCTGCAGTGAGATCCACTACGACCGCGGCGCCGAGCTCTCCGAAGGCCCCGACTGCGTCCCCGACCACAGCGAGCACTGTCCGCGCTGGCTGGAGATCTGGAACCTCGTCTTCATGGAGTTCGACCAGCAGGTGACCGGGGAGCGCCTCCCGCTGCCCTTTCGCTCGGTGGACACCGGCATGGGCCTCGAACGCCTGGCCTCCGTCCTGCAGGGCGTGGCCACCAACTACGACACCGACCTCTTCACGCCCATCCACGCCCGCATGCGCGAGCTCATGCGCCACGACCCGGAGGCCTTCGAAACGGAGCGCTTCAGCTACCAGGTCATCGCCGACCACTCGCGGGCCATCACCTTCCTCATCGCCGACGGCGTCCTGCCCGCCAACGAGGGACGCGGCTACGTGCTGCGGCGCATCGTGCGACGGGCCGTGCGACACGGGCGGCTGCTGGGACGCCGGGAGCCCTTCCTGGCCGAGACGGCCAAGGTCGTCATCGAACTGATGGGCGAGGCCTACCCCGTCCTCGTGGAGCGACGCGAGGCCATCCTGGGTGCCATCATCCGCGAGGAGACCGCCTTCGCGCGGACCCTCGATGCTGGCACGATCCAGCTCGAGGAGGCGCTCATCCCGCTCACGGGCGCCGACCGCGTCGTGGGCCGCCGTCCCGAGGAGGTGCCCGAGGACGGCCCGCACCTGGACGGCGAGACGGCCTTCCGCCTGCACGATACGTACGGCTTCCCCATCGACCTGACCGTGGAGCTGGCCGCCGAGTACGGCGTGCGCGTGGATCGTGAGGGCTTCGAGGCAGCCCTGCGGCGCCAGCGCGAACGCAGCCGCTCGGGCACCAGGCAGGACCTCGCCCGGCAGGCTGAGCTGGTGGCCCTCTTCAGCGGCATCGCGCGCCGCGTCGGCGACAGCGCGTTCCTGGGCTACGAGGGCACGGAGGCTCGTGGCCGGGTGGTGGCGATCGTCCGTGACGGCACCGAGTACCAGGAGCTGGAGGCCCGCGGGGAGGTCGAGTTGCGCACGGAGACAGCCGCCGACGCACTGCTCCTGCTCGACCAGACGCCCTTCTACGCCGAGGGCGGCGGACAGATCGGCGATCGCGGGATCCTCCGGGATGCCGCGGGCGAGGTCGTCTTCACGGTCGAGGATACGCAGCGACCGGTGGCCGGCCTCATCGTCCACCACGGCAAGCTGCACGGCCGCGTGGCACTCGGCCAGGAGCTGGCCGCGGAGGTGGACCCCGATCGCCGTGCCCGCACGATGCGCAACCACACCGGCACCCACGTCCTGCACCGTGCCCTGCGCAACACGCTCGGCGAGGCCGCCCGCCAGGCCGGGTCGCTGGTGGCGCCGGACTACCTGCGCTTCGACTACCCCTTCGACCGCGGCCTGACCCCGGAGGAGCGCCACCGCATCGAGCACGAGGTTCGGCGCGTCATCCGCGAGGACCGAACCGTGACGCCCTCGTCCATGAGCATGGCGGAGGCCGTTGCGGCCGGCGCCGACGCCTTCTTCGACGAGAAGTACGGCGAGACCGTGCGCACCGTCCGCGTGGAGGGATACAGCCACGAGCTCTGCGGCGGCACGCACTGCCGTGCCACCGGGCAGATCGGTGGCTTCATCATCACCGGCGAGCGTTCCATCGGCTCGGGCATGCGACGCATCGAGGCCGTCACCGGCGAGGCTGCAGAGGCCCTCACCGAGGAGCGCTTCCGGCTGCTTGAGGCGGCCCTGGCGGCCGCCGGCGCGCAGACCCCGGAGCAGCTCACGGCCCGCATCGCGGAGCTGAAGGAGCGAGGCAGGGCGTCGCGCCAGGGGAGCGCCAGCCTCGTCCCGACGGCCCAGGCCGCGGCCAGGGCTGCCGAGCTCCTGCAGAAGGGCGCCCTCGTCGCCTACATGGGCGGCTTTCGCTCCATGGACGACCTGAAGGCCTGGGCCAAGGAGGTCCGCAGCACGCTGGGCAGCGGCGTCATCGCCGCCGCCCTGGAAGATGACGAGCAGCCGCAGCTCTTCGTCACCGTCAGCGACGACCTCGTGGCCGAGGGTGTCAGCGCCGCCGACCTGGTGCGGGAAGCCGTGACCGAGAGCGGCGGCAAGGGCGGCGGACGCCCCGAGATGGCCCAGGGCCGGGTACCCGAGCCAGCAGCCCTGCAGGGAGCATTGCAGAAGCTGCGTGAACGCCTCCTGGGCTAGGGCGGAGGACCCGGCTTGAGCCTGTTCCAGAGACTGGTGCGGCGCGTCCCGTCGGTCGGCGCCAGCAGTGCCCTGCTGGCCCTCGACATCGGCACCGAGTACGCCAAGGCCCTCGTCTTCGAGACGGGTCCTGATGGCGGTGCCGTCGTCACCGGCGTGGGTCGCACACGCCAGGGCCTCTCGCACATGCAGTCGGGCACCGTGGCCGATATCTCCGCCGTGGTGGTCAACTGCCGCGAGGCCCTCGACACAGCCGAGGGCATGGCCGGCCGGACGGCGCCCAAGGTCGTGGTCGGCATCGCCGGCGAGCTCGTCAAGGGCTTCACCACCACCCGCAGCGTGGAGCGCAAGAGGCCGGACAGCACCGTCACCCACTCGGAGCTGGAGAAGCTGCTCGAGGAGGTGGAGGCCGATGCCTCGGCGGAGGCGCAGCGCACCATCACCTGGGAGACCGGCCTGCCCAACGTGGACGTGCGCCTCGTCCACGCCTCCGTGGCCGGCGCGGCCGTGGACGGCTACGTGGTCACCAACCCGGTGGGGTTCCAGGGACGTCACCTGCGCGTCTCCGTCTTCAACGCCTATGCGCCGCTCGTGCACCTGGGCGCCCTGGAGTCGGTCGTGGAGCAGCTCGGACTGCAGCTCATCAAGGTCGTGGCCGAGCCGTACGCGGTGGCGCGCTCGGTCTCCGGGGAGCAGGTCGGGCAGTCCGGCGCGCTCTTCATCGACGTCGGCGGCGGCACCACGGACGTGGCCCTGGTGCGCAGCGGCAGCGTGGAGGGCACGCGCATGTTCGCCCTGGGGGGGCGCGCCTTCACCAAGTCGCTGGCCGACCGGCTCGACACGAGCTTCGAAGAGGCCGAGCACATCAAGATCGACCACGCCCTCGGCAAGGAGGTCCGTGACGCGGACGAGGTGGCCGAGATCGTCGGCGAGGACGTGGCCGTGTGGGCAGCTGGCATCGAGCTGGTCCTGGAGGAGTTCGGCAAGGAGGGCTTGCTGCCCGGCCGTATCGAGCTCTGCGGCGGTGGCGCCGCGCTGCCTGAGATCCGGGCCGCCCTGGAAGCACCCGGCTTCGCCGTCAACCTGCCGTTCGCACGCCGACCGCTGGTCTCGATGATGGCGCCGAGCTCGGTGAGCGAGGTCAGCGACGCGACCGGCCTGCTCGTCGACCAGCAGGATGTGACGCCCATGGCGCTGGCCTTCCAGGCCCTGGAGGCGTCGCTGCCGCAGGAGCCGCTCGATGCGGCCCTAGGACGCGTGCTGCGCGGGATGCGCGTCTAGGGCACGCCACCAGAACCCACCCAACGGTCCTGCACCGTACCGACTTGACGACGGATGGCTGCCTCGTCGCTGACATTCGCTTGATGGCGGCCCCTGCCGATGCCGATGGACGATCGCGCCGAGCCCCAGCCTGCCGACGTCCCCGAGTGGGCTGTCAAGCGGAGATGCCAACGATGACCCGGCCCCGCGATCTCAGCCATGCGCCCCGATTCGAGATGCTCGCGGCTCGCGCGATCTGGTTCCTGATCGTCTTTCTCTGCCTGTACCTCGGGATCAGATCCTGAGGACGAGCCGATGGTCGGCCGATATCGTGCCAGCGAACGGCCGCTGACGAAGGACGCGGACTAGGGCAGACTGCCCCTGATGGCCGTCTGGTACCTGGACAATGACGACGAGATCACCGATGCCGTGGCGCGGTTGCGCAACGCCACCGATGAGCAGGTCGTCTTCGTCGTCCCGACCGGATCGCGCATCGCCACCGGTCGCATCAACTTCAAGCTGCTGAACCGCGAGGCCGCGGCGCGCGGGCTTTCCCTGGCCATCGCCAGCCCGGACGTCCAGGTGCGCGCCATGGCGGCCTCGGCGGGCGTGTTGGGTCTGCCCACGGCCGCGGAGGCGGAGGCTGCCCTGGTACGCGGCGACACGGTACCGGAACCCACGGAGCCGGGCCTCGCGGAAGAAGGCGTGGAAGGGGAGAACAGCGCTGGGGTGACGGCGGCCAGCGTGCCCGTCGCGCGCCGCGTCAACCGGCGGGTGGTCGTCGCCGTGGGTGCCGTGGTCACGGTCGCCGTGATCGGCGTGGTGGCGTCACTGCAGACGCTGCCCACCGCCCAGGTGACGCTCACTCCGCGGACCGCCACCATCGGGCCACTGCCGCTGACCATCACCGCACTGACCACCGTCAGCGAGCCCGACCCGGAGACCGGCCGCCTGCCGGCCGTCGATGTGGCCATCCCGCTCTCGGCCGAGCAGGTCTACCCGGCCACCGGACGCGAGGTCGTGGAGGCACGCGCCACGGGCAGCGTCGTCCTCACCTCGCCGGATCAGCCCTTCGAGCAGCGCATCCTGGCCGGCACGCGGGTCCTCACCCCGTCCGGGGTGGAGTTCCGGACCACCGAGCCGGCGGTCATGCCTCGCGTCACCGCGGGCGGCGGGCCGAGCCAGGTGACGGTCCCCGTGGAGGCCGTGGCACCCGGCGACGGGGGCAACGTGCCGGCCGGGGCGATCAGCCTCGTGCCCTCCCTCGAGGCCCAGGGCGTCACCGTCAGCAATCCCGAGGCCACCGCTGACGGCCGCTACGAGGAGGCGCTCGTCATCACGCAGGCGGACTACGAGTCGGCCCTGGCCGACCTGCAGAATGGCCTGATGGGCGAGCTGGCAGCGCGGCTGCGCGACCCGGAGCGCCTGCCGGACGACCTCACCGTCTTCACCGGGACCGCGGAGCCGGGGACCGTGGAGCACCAACCCCCGGCTGATGAGCTGGTGGGCAGCCGGGCCGCGGAGTTCACCCTGGCCGGCGATCTTGCCGCGCACGTGCTCGCCGTCGACGAGCGCTCGGTGGATGCGCTGGCCCGCTCCATCGTGCTCGCTGAGTTGCCCGAGGGCATGGCCGTCCTGCCCGGCCGGCTCTCGGTGGAGACGGGCGATGGCGTCGCCGGGGACGGCGGCATCCGTTTCGACGGGACGGCCAGCGCCATCGCCTACCAGGTCATCGACGAGGAGGCCGTGCTGGCCAAGATCGCCGGCCTGCCGGTTTCCGAGGCTCGGGCCATACTTGAGGGTATCGGGGCGACGACCGTGAGCGTCTGGCCCGACTTCCTGGGCGACCTGCCCAGCGACCGCAATCGCATCAGGCTGGATGTCCTGGAGCCATCCGCAACGGAGTGAGCCACACCTGACCATGAACGACGTCGTCGACCGGCCCCTGCGCGCCCCGGGGTGCCCGTGAGCGTGCTGCTGGGCATCGACCTCGGCGAGCGCCGCATCGGCATCGCCTGCGGAGACACCAGCAGCGGCGGGGTGACGCCGCTTCTGACGCTCCGGCGGAGCACGCCCCGGCAGGACGCCGCTGTCATCAGCCGCCTCTGCGCGGAGCGCCGTGTCGAGGCCGTGGTCGTGGGCCTGCCTCTTCACCTGGACGGCACGGAGAGCGAGCAGTCTCGTCGCACGCGCGAGTGGGTGGCTGCCGTGCACCCTCGCCTGACCGTACCGCTGACCTTCCGGGACGAGCGCCTGACCAGCCAGTCAGCGCAGGACCGCATGGGCCGGCCCCCTCGCGGCCGCTCTGGTGGTCCGCCCTCATCTGCCGCCCGCCGCGCCTGGCGGGCGCGGGTCGACCGTGAGGCCGCGGCCGGCATCGTCCAGGGAGAGCTGGATGCTCGTGCCGCCGTCGGCACGGAGGCTTGCCGGTGAGCGGCCCGCAGACGCCGCAGCCGCGGAGCGGTCAGCGTGTCGGCATCGTGGAGGGCTGGGAGCTGCGCCGGGCGCGCCAGCGCGACGCCAACTCGGGCGCCTGGAAGGGCTTGCTGTTCGTTGTGGTCCTGCTCATCGGGTTGGTCATCGGCGGCTGGATCGTGGCCCGGCCGGTCATCGGTCCGGCGGTCACCGGCCTCTTCGAACAGAACCCCGGCATCCTCAACATGCCCATCGTCGCGGACCTCCTGCGCGCGGAACTGGGCGACCGTCTGGGCAGGCCGGCCAGCAGCGAGGCGACGGAGGTCAAGTTCGTCATCGACCCCGGCCAGACGGTCGACGAGATCCAGGAGAATCTCGTGGATGCGGGGCTTCTCACGGACCCCCTGGCCTTCAAGTACCTCATCATGTCCGACCGCGTCGACCAACTCCTCGAGGCGGGCACCTACACCATGGACACCGGGATGAGCCCGCAGGTCGTGGTCACCCGCTTGGCCGCGGACCCCGACCCGCCGACGCCGGTCGTCAACCTGGCACTCCGTCCAGGCCTGCGCATCGAGCAGATCGCGGCGTACCTGCAGGCGCAGACGGAGGAGACGGAGCTCTCGCTCGATCCCAAGGAGTTCCTGGACCTGGCCACCGATCCCCGGCCGGAGCTGTTCGACGAGTTCCCCTTCCTGCGCCAGGTCTCGGAGGGCAACAGCCTCGAGGGCTTCCTGGCCGGGGGAGTCTACCCCGTGCCCGTCGACATCAACGCCGACGAGTTCCTGCACCTGCTGCTGCAGGAGTGGGAGGAGGATTCCGGCGACCTGGTGGCACAGGCGCGCAAGAAGGGCATCGACTTCTACGATGCCCTGACCGTGGCCAGCCTCGTGGAGCGGGAGGTGAAGGTCGACAGCGATCGCGCCAAGGTGGCGGGCGTCTACTGGAACCGGCTCGATCCCAAGCTCAATGGAGCCACGGGCGGTCTCATGCAGGCAGATCCGACCGTCGTCTATGCCACGGACAGCATGGCGCTCGACGAGCTGGCCACGGGCAAGTGGCCCAACTACCTGTTCTGGGACACCCTGGGCGTGGCCGACCTGGCGACCGTGAACGTCAGCCCGGAGCTGCAGTCACACCAGACCTACCAGCAGCCGGGTCTCCCGGACTGGCCCATCGCCACGCCCACACGGGCCTCCATCGAGGCCGCCCTCGATCCAGACAAGCGCAAGGACTTCCTCTTCTTCTACGCCTGCCCCGGGTCCGACACGCACACCTTCGCCAAGACCGCCGCGCAGCACAGCCGCAACATCGCCCAGTGCGAGCCCTCCTGACGGTGGCGTGACCGTGACCGCCGTGGCGGCACCGACTGCCGCCGCCCGTGAACGCTGGCGTGCCGCGGACCTGCAGGCTCGCCCGCGCCGCCTGGAGCGACTGCGTGAGCGTCTCGCCGGTGACGAACTGGACGCCTATCTCGGCCTGCGCCCGGAGAACGCCCGCTACCTGGCCGGATTCGTCCTGGGTGACGGCGAGGAGAAGGTCTGCGGAGCCTCGGGTCGCTTCCTGGTCTCGGCCGACGAATCGGTCGTGGTGGCTGATTCGCGGTATCGCCTCCAGGCCCAGGAGGAGTGCCCTGCCAGCCGCATCGCGGACCTGGTCGGCTCCTTCGTGGATGCCTGGCCCGAGCTGCTCGGGAGCCTGCGGCCGATCAGCGGCGCCGCAGATGGCGGCGTGCGGCGCGTGGCCGTCGAGGCCGGCTTCCTCAGCCACGCCGAGTGGCTGCGCCTGGCTGAGGCGGCACCAGACGTGGAGCTGGTGCCCGTCGAGGGGCTCATCGAGGAGCAGCGCCGGGTCAAGGAGCCTGCAGAGACGGAGCGCATCCGCGCAGCCTGCGCCGTGGCTGATGCGGCTCTTGGCGAGACGCTGGCGGACATCCGCGTCGGTGTCAGCGAGCATGAGCTGGCGCTGGCCCTGGAGTGGCGCATGCGGACCGGCGGTGCAGAAGGCCTCGCCTTCGACGTGGCCTGCCTCTCCGGCCCGCGGGCTGCGCTGCCCCACGGCTCGCCGGGCGAGCGGACCGTGCGAAGGGGTGAGGTGCTCCTCTTCGACTTCGGCGCCCGGGTCGACGGCTACCGCTCCGACATGACGCGCACGCTCTTCGTGGGCCAGCCGACGGTCGGAGACCTGGCCATCTACGAGCTCGTCGCGCGGGCCCAGCAGGCGGCCATCGAGCTGCTCCGCGAGGCGATCCCCGCCGGGCGCAGCATCACCAACCGGCAGGTGGACGCCGCCGCCCGCAACGTCATCGAGGCCGCCGGCCAGGGGTCCCGCTTCGGGCACGGCACCGGCCATGGCATCGGCCTGGCCACCCACGAGCTGCCCTCCGTGGGCCGCTCCGCAGCGGAGGAGCCGTTGCCCTCGCCGACGGTCTTCTCCGTCGAGCCGGGTGTCTACCTCGACGGCGTCACGGGTGTTCGCATCGAGGACCTCGTGGCCATCGACGACGCCACCGGTAGCGTGGAGCTCTTGACCGCCTTCCCGCGCGAGGTCACGGTCGTCGGGGCGTAGCGCCGGCTCCGCTAGAATCGGGGGTCGCGGACGCAGACGCCTGCGGCCAGCCCAGCCCAACGGAGACACGCGACCCTCATGATCTCGACCGGAGACCTGCGCAAGGGCATCGCCATCGAGCTCGACGGTGAGCTCTGGCAGATCCTCGACTACCACCACATCAAGATGGGCCGTGGCTCGGCGCAGGTGCGCATCAAGCTGCGCAACGTCAAGCGCGGCCAGACGGTGGAGCGCTCCTTCCAGGCCGGCGAGAAGTGGCCCCGCGCGATCCTCGAGAAGCGGCCCGTGCAGTTCCTCTACCAGGACGGCCCGGACTACCACTTCATGGAGAGCGAGACCTACGAGCAGTTCCACCTCACCGCGGAGCAGCTGGGCGACGTCACGAACTACCTCGTGGAGGGCATGAGCCTCGATCGCACCAGCTACCAGGGCGAGACGATCGGTGTGGAGCTGCCCACATCGGTGGACTTGCGCGTGTTGGAGACGGAGCCGGGCTTCGCCGGTGACACGCAGTCGGGCGCCAAGAAGCCCGCCACCGTGGAATCCGGCCTCGTGGTCCAGGTGCCTATCTTCGTGAACGAGGGTGACGTCATCAAGGTGGACACGCGCACCGGGGAGTACCTCACCCGCGTCTAGGCGGCCGCTGGATCGCCAGGACGGCCTGCCCTCGCTCGCCCGCCACGGAGGCGCCCTGACCGCCATGCCCGGACTGTGGGACCAGCCCCAGCCGCCACCCGTCGATGGGCCGCTCGCGCCCGTCGGCACCGGGCCCCGCGTGCTCAGCGTGGGCGATCTCACCCGCCTCATCCGCGACACCATCCGCGGGGCGCCACGGCTGGCCAGGGTCTGGGTCGAGGGTGAGGTCGGACAGGTCACGGTCAGCTCGGCTGGGCACTGCTACTTCACCCTGAAGGACGAGCGCGCGCAGCTGCGCTGCATGATCTTCCGGGACGACCGCCAGGCCCTGCCCCTGGAGCCACGCACCGGCCTGCGCGTCATCGCCAACGGTCGGCTCGACGTCTTCGAGCCGCAGGGTGCCTACCAGCTCTACGTGGAGAGCCTCCAGCCGGCCGGCATGGGTGACCTTGCCCTGCGCTTCGAGGCGCTCAAGGCGCGCCTCACCGCGGAGGGCCTCTTCGACGCCACGCGCAAGCGGCCCCTGCCGCGCTGGCCACGGAGCATCGGCATCGTCACCTCTCTGTCGGGTGCGGTCCTCCACGACATGCACCGCGTCATCGGGCGCCGCTGGCCCCTGGCGCGCATCATCGTGAGCGCCTGCCAGGTGCAGGGCCCCGGTGCAGAGGCGTCCATCGTCCACGCGCTGCACCGCCTTGGCCGCTGGACCGACCCGGCCACGGGCCTCGCCGTGGACGTCGTCATCGTCGCCCGCGGCGGCGGCTCGCTCGAGGACCTGTGGGCCTTCAACGAGGAATCCGTCGTGCGCGCCATCGCCGCGCATCCGCGGCCGGTCGTGGTCGGTGTGGGACACGAGACGGATGTGACGCTGGCGGAGTTCGCCGCTGATGTCCGGGCTGCCACGCCGTCGGTCGCTGCCGAGCTGGTCGTGCCGGACCGCGCAGAGCAGCGCCAGCATCTCCGCTCGCTGGAGGCTGCCCTGGCCACCTCCGCCAGCCGCCGACTGGCGAGCACGCGCGCCAGCCTCGAGACCGAGCGGCGCAGCCTGGAGCAGTTCCGTCCGGGCGCCTACCTGGCCGCCGAACGCGAGCGCATCGGCCTGCTCCTCGACCGGGCCACCCGTGCGTTGCGCTCCCGGCTCGCCTCCGACGGCGCGATGCTGGCCCGCTCGGCCGACCGGCTGCCGGCGCTGGGGGGCGCCCGCACGGCCCT
>JBFYUV010000256.1:0-4240 GCA_041299865.1 Chloroflexota bacterium | reverse complement strand
GGCTGCCCGGATCGCGCTGACGATGCTGGCGGGCCCAGGCGCGGGCCCGGAGGACTCAGGTCGAGATGGCGCGATCGCACGAGCCGGGCAACGTCACCTCGGCGTCGCCGTTGACGCCGGTGAGGTCGATCTGCACGGTCAGGTCCCCCTCGAACTTGAGGGGCTCGAAGGCGCCGTTGAAGCCGCCGCGGTAGGCCACCGGGTAGCCGCCCTCAGCCGACACGTACAGGTCCGCGTCCGCGGCGCTGTCCAGCGACTGGGCAAAGAGGTTCACGTTCGGGTCGCTGCTGGCCTGTGCCGCCGCCAGGAACTCGTCGCCGTCGATGACGTAGTGCCTGACCGGGATGTCGTTCAGGGTCTCGTCGCCCACCAGGGTGCCCCGTGCCACGTCGCTGCCGGTCAGGATGTCCATGAGGGCCTGCGGGCTGAGCTGCTCCAGGGCCTCGGTAGCCTGCGAGTCCTCGGGCTTGATGCACACGTCGATGAGGGCGTCGAGCACCACGTAGGTGCCCTCCGGCACGGTGTAGACGCTGACCATCTTGGGACGGAAGAGCTTCACGGCCGAGCCGCCGACCTGGGCCACGACATCCCCGAGCAGGCTGCCGGTCACGTCGATGCGGCTGGCGCCCTCAGCGGTGCTGGTCAGCTGGGCCGTCAGGTCACCCTGGGTCGGCTTGTCGTTCACCGTGCCATCGACACTGATCGTGACCGTGGCATCCAGCGCCGTCAGGCCAGTGAGGGGCGTGAGCGGGATGGGCTCGGCCATCGGCTCCGCGGCGGAGGTGACGCCGGCAGTGGCGAGGCAAACCGCAGCCATGAGGAGGGCCGCGGCCATTCGTGCGCGGCGGCCCCGAGCCATCCGTAGGGATGTCGGTCGGTGCTGGTCTGACATGGTGCTCCCTCCGCAGGTCGGGTTCGTCGCGCTTCTCTTGATGCCCGTGGATCGGCCGTCCCCGGCAGGGTCAAGCGGCCGGCATGACGACCACATCATGGCGCGTCGGCCGGCGTTCGGCATCCTGCCCGCGGATGCGTCGCGACGGCGTGCTGTCGGGAACTTCACCTCGCGGTCACCGAGTCCTCACCGCGGCGTGCTACAACGAGCGTGGACGAGGCTCATCCCTCGTGGCCGGGCAGCTGGTGCTCGCGTCACAGGCACCCATGACATGCATGACGAGGCGCACCCCGATGGCTCACTACCCCTCCTCAGTCGGCTCGGCGAGCGGCCCTGGCCGCTTCGGACCTCCTCACGACAGCGGTCCGGCTTCGGGTCGGCGCGGGGACCGTGCGCCGCGACATGTCGGCCTTCCGGCGGTGCTGGCACTGTGCGTCGTCGCCGCCCTCGCGGGCGGCGCGCTGACCGCCGGCACGCGCACCACGGCCGCCAACCCTGACGCGGCGGCCGCCGATCGAGCGGAGCGGCCGGCGGCCCTCGTGAAGGCGACGAGCGCCGCGGAGGACGCGGTCGCTGTCCCGGAGAACGCTGACCGCCCCATCAGCGAGATCGCCAGGGAGGTGGGACCGGCCGTGGTGGCCATCGTCATCGGCGGCAGGGGGGACCTGGGGTCCGCGGGCTTCTCGGCCGTGGGCGCCGGTTCCGGAGTCATCGTCGACCCGAGCGGCCTCATCCTCACCAACCGGCACGTCGTCGGCGATGGTGGGTCGTTGACCGTGTACCTGGAGGACGGCCGCTCGTTCAAGGGCAAGCTTGAGGGTGTGGACACGCTTACCGACCTGGCACTCCTGAGGATCCGTGCCACCGGCCTGCCTGCTGCCACGCTCGGGGACTCCTCCAGCGTAGAGGTCGGCGAGCCAGCCGTGGCCATCGGGAACCCGGAGGGCGATCTGCCCGGGAGTGTGACCGCGGGAATCGTCAGCGCTCTTGAGCGAGAGATCGTGGTGGGTGACGCGACCGGCGCAGAGGCCCCCGAGTCGCTGCGCCACCTCATCCAGCATGACGCGGCTATCAACCCCGGCAACTCCGGCGGTCCGCTGCTGGCCGGTGATGGCAGCGTCATCGGCATCAACACGGCCATGGCCGGCGGATCCCAGGGCATCGGCTTCGCCATCCCGATCGACATGGCCAAGCCCATCGTCACGCAGGTGCTGGCAGGCGATCCCATCCGGCGCCCCTACATCGGCATCTTCTTCACTGAGATCGATGCCCAGCTGGCACAGGACGAAGACCTGCCCGTGAGCAGCGGTGTCCTGATTCGAGGCGACGACGTCTCCGGTCAGCCGGGCGTCATCGCGGGTGGTCCGGCGGACAAGGCCGGTCTCAAGGATGGCGACATCCTGACGGCCATCGACGATCAGCCCATCGACGCCACGCACCAGCTGGACGTGGCTCTCCTGGGGCATGAACCGGGTGACGCCATCGACCTGACCGTCCGTCGTGGCGATCGGACGATCCACAAGGAGGTCACCCTGGGGATCCGGCCGGCGGACACGCTCCAGTGAGCCTTGGCCGCGCGCGGGCCCGCCGACTGGTGGTCCTCAGCCTGAAGGCGTTCGCCGGATCTCCCTGAGTCGGGCGTCGCTGATCCCGAGGTGGTGGGCGACCTCGTGTTCCAGCGTCTCCCGGACGCCCTTCATGAGCGCCTCGTGGCCTCGATGGGCTCGCGTCAATGGGCCACGGAAGAGCGTGATCTTGCTGGCGAACGGCACCCCGTCGGCACCGTACGCGGTGCGCGGCACGCCCTGGTACAGGCCGAACAGGCCGCGCGCACGGACGCTCTCGAGCTGCGCCGGATCCGGCTCGTCCTGGATGACGATGGCGACGCTGTCCAGCTCGCGGCGATACGGCTCGGGCAGAGCCTCGATGGCAGCTGCCAGCGCCTCCTCGAAGGGATCGACGTCCCCGGGTACGAGCGGGTCCGTCATCCTCACGCCCACGCCGTGGCCCACGGCCGCGCCTGGCTGTCGTCCGCCTGCGCCATCAGGCGGCCCGGACCGCCGGGATCCGCCACAGGAACACTCCCAGGATGACGCCCACGATGACGAGGAGCAGCTGCAGGAACAAGGTGTCCACCAGGACGATGGAGACAGAGAAGGTCAGCGCCACGATGAGGAGGGCCCGGGCTTTAACACCGGGTGGCAGGGAACGGGAACGGCGCCATTCGGCGACGATGCGACCCAGGGATGGCTGGCCCAGCAGCCATGCGTAGAGGCGCGTCGAGGATCGCGCATAGCAGGCCGCAGCCACCAACAGGAAAGGCGTCGTGGGCAGGACCGGCACGACGATGCCGATGACGCCGATGACAAGTGCCGTCGTGCCCACCACGACAAGGACCGCCCGCACGGGCAGCGAGAGGCGAGGCGACCCTTCGAGAGGCCCGTTCGCGTCGGTGTCTGACCGCGCCTGGCGTTCGCCATCGCCGGCTGCCGGTCCGCTCATCAGGGCGCGTGGTCCCGGGCGTATGCCACCAGGGCGCGGACGTTCTCCGGCGGCGTCTCCGGCGAGACCTCGCAGCCCGTGCCCACGATATGCCTCGACCCGCAGATGCGGTGGCACTCCGCGGCCGCCTCGTAGACGTCCTCGGGCGAGCCGGTGAGCATCTCCTCGACCGTGGAGACGTTGCCCAGGACGATGCGGTCGGGGCCAAGGACGGAGCGGGCGTGGACCAGATCGACCGGGAAGTCGAGCTCCCAGACGTCGGCCGGCAGCTCCTTCATCGTCTCCAGCAGGTGGTCGGTGGCACCGCACATGTGGATGCGTACGATGACGTCCGGCCGTCTCGCCTTGATGTCCTCCACCACCCGCCGCTGCGCCGGGTAGATGAAGGTCTCGTAGTGCTGCGGGCTCATCATCGAGGCGGCCGCGTCGCTCATGCCGATGGTGTCCGCTCCGGCCTCCACCTGTGGCTTCCAGTAGGCCATGCCCACCGACGACGTGAACTCGAACAGGTCGACCAGGAAGCCGGGGTCATCGTAGGTGTCCATCATCAGCGAGGATAGGCCGCGCATCTCGGCCGCCAGGGCCAGCGGCCCTTCCACCCAGCCCACGATGGAGGCGCCGGGCCCGGCCTCCTCGCGCATGATGGCGATCGACTCGACCCGCTCCCGCATGCGGCCGGGGGCAAGGGGGTCAGGGATGCGCAGGCTCGCCAGGCGTGACTTCTGCGCGAGGGCAGCCCGGGACTCGACGATGGCCGGGCCGGAATCGGCCCACTCCACGGACTCGTCGCCGGCGATATCGATGAGCTCGCGCGCGGGGTCCGAGCAGGTCATGAGGCAGTCGATG
>JBFYUV010000254.1:0-3491 GCA_041299865.1 Chloroflexota bacterium | reverse complement strand
CAAGTTCCCGTCTGTCTTCGTCAATGAGTCCCTCGAATACGCCGCGTCCATCGGCGAGTCCTAGCAGCCGAGCCCGATCAGGCACCATCCCTGATCAGACACCATCTCTGACAGGAGGTAGAGATGTTGCGACGAGGACCCGGCATCGCCCGCGTGGCGGTCGGCACGGCGGTCATGGCAGGCACGGCAGGTGCCGTTCACCATCACCAGGAGCAGAAGTACGCCAACCAGGCAGCCGAGCAGCAGCAGCAGGCCTACGCGCAGCAGCAGGCCTACGCGCAGCAGCAGGCGGCCATGGCGCCCCCACCGGCTCCGGTGGCTACCGCGCCGGCTGCCCCGAGCATGGACGACAAGATGGCCCAGCTCGAGAAGCTCGGCCAACTGCACAACTCGGGCATCCTCACCGACGAGGAGTTCGCCGCCCAGAAGGCCGCCATCCTCAACTCGTAGCGCGCCGGAGAGCGCCAGCAGGCATCAGCGCCGCGCCGAGAGGCGTGGGCCCGCTCCGGCCGCCGATGGATGACCGTCACGGCCGCACGGTCCAGGCACACACGGAAGAGCCCTCGGGTCGACCCCCGGGGGCTCTTGGCTGCTCGCAGCCGGGAGCGGTCGCGAGCACGGAGTCTGCTCGCATCAGTCACCCAGGCTGACTCGGATATGCCCCTAGTGGACTCGATGGGCAGGTGGGGTGCCCCGCACCGGACCGATAGCCGGCCCGTTGGGCCAATGTCTCAGACCAGGTAGCGCCACCACACGTAGGCCGACGAGATGACCATCGACACGAGCGTGACGACTACGCCGTACCGCACGAACAGCCAGAAGCGGATGGGGTGCCCACCGCGTTCGGCCAGGTTGGCCACAACGACGTTGGCCGACGCACCCACGATGGTCAGGTTGCCGCCAAGGCAGGCCCCCAGCGCCAGCGACCACCACAGGGCATCAGAGGGCAGGCCCCCGGCGATGAGCTGATCGACGATGGGGATGGCCGTGGCCGTGTAGGGGATGTTGTCGATGATGGCCGAGGCGCCGGCGGAGAACCACAGCAGGGCCATGGTCGTGGCACCCGGATCGCCACCGGTGGCCTCCAGGATGCCGTTGGCGATGCCGCTCACGATGCCGGTCTGCACCACGGCCTCGACCAGGATGAAGAGGCCCACGAAGAAGAAGAGCGTCACCCACTCGACGCCGCGCAGCGCCTCGTTGACATCGATGCCACTGACCAGTAGCAGGGCGGTGGCCCCGAGGAGCGCGATGGTGGCCACTTCCAGCCCCAGGATGCCGTGGGCCAGGAATCCGACGATGACGACCCCCAGGATCACGAGGGTCCGGATGAGCAGGCCTCGGTCGGTGATGATCTCCTCGTCGATCGCCTCCAGGATGGCCTCGCGCCGGTCATCGGGCACCTGGAGCTGGCCGCGGAAGAGCAGCACCATGAGTAGCGAGAAGGCGCTGAAGATGACGAGGATGACCGGCGTGAGGTTGACCATGAAGTCGAGGAAGTCGAGCCCGGACGCCGAGCCGATGAGGATGTTGGGTGGGTCGCCGATCAGCGTAGCTGTGCCCCCGATGTTCGAGGCCAGGATGATGCTGATGAGGTAGGGCACGGGCGAGATGCCCAGCGTGCGCGAGATCGATAGGACCACCGGCGTCAGAAGCACGACCGTGGTGACGTTGTCGATGAACGCGGACGCCACGGCCGTCACCGCCGAGAGTGCGATGAGCAGGCGCACCGGGTTCCCGTGCGAGAGCTGCGCTGATCGCACGCCGAGCCAGCGGAAGAAGCCCGTCTGGCGGAGGGCCCCGGCGATGACCATCATGCCGGCCAACAGGAAGATGACGTTCCAGTCGACCGCCCCGAAGGCCTCGTCCTGATCGAGGATCCCGACCGCCACCAGCGATAGGCCAGCCAGCAGCGCGATGAGCGTGCGGTCGAAGCGCTCGGTCGCGATGAGCGCATAGGCGATGACGAAGACGCCGCCGGCGATCCAGGCGTCCATCAGCGGGAGTCGCCGGTCATCGGGCGAGGCTCCGAGCGCGAGGCCCGGCGCGCGCGTCTCAACTGCGCTGCTTCAGGAGGGTCAGCAGCAGCGTAAGGGGGGTCCGAGCCACGACGCTGTGTGGCGTGTTCGCCGCAAGGTGCAGCCAGGTGCCCGGGTGACCGTCGATAGTCTCGCCGGCCACGCCGATCGCAGCTTCGCCCTCCACGACCTCGATGGTCACGGGCACGGCCGCGGTGTGGTCGGAGAGCTGCTGGCCCGTCGCGAACGAGAAGAGCACGACGCGGCAGCTGTCGTCGTCGTGGATGCTGCGGCTGACGATGCCATCGATCGGTGTGCTGACCGGCTCGCGCAGATCGTGGACGATGGGTCGTGCTGTGGTCATCGGTCCTCCTTGGTGCTGGACTTGGTCGTCAGGCTACCCTGCCCTCCGGCGGGGCTGGGTCCGACGGGCCGGCGCGCTGTGCCACCAGCAGCACCACGACCCGGCCGATGAGGTCGAGGGGGAGAGGATGGCCGAGGGGGAAGCGCAGGGTGCCGGGGCCGTTGCGGTAGGCCGTCATGTCGCCCTCCCGTCCTGGTCGATCGAAAACCCTCCGTCAGCCAAGTCCTTCTGGAACCAGTGGTCGGCGAAGCGCTCCTCGTTGAAGGGTCTGACCTCCCGGTAGCCGTGCCGCCGGTAGAGAGCCACCGCCTCAGTCAGGGCGCCGTTGGTGTCGAGGCGCACGACCCGCTTCCCGGCCGCCGCCGCTCGCGCCTCCAGCTCGGCCAGGATGTGACTGCCGAGACCCTGCCCGCGGGCGGCCGGCGAGATCCAAAGGCGCTTGATCTCGGCCACGCTCGGCTCACCCAGCTTGACCGCTCCACAGCCCAGCAGCTGGCCGGCGCGGCGCGCGACCAGCACTACACCCAGGGGCGGCAGCAGTCCCGCGTCCACGAGC
The DNA here is from genome assembly GCA_041299865.1 of Chloroflexota bacterium. Taxonomy (GTDB): domain Bacteria; phylum Chloroflexota; class Limnocylindria; order Limnocylindrales; family CSP1-4; genus JAFMJV01. The sequence continues at coordinate 553 of JBFYUV010000254.1, read as the reverse complement.
GGTAGCGCGACGGATGCATCAAAGCCACCCTCGATGCGCCGGTCGAGCTCTGCGTAGTACTGCGCGAAGCACCAGCGCACGTCGTCGCTGTCAGGCCGCTCCGGGACGATGGTGATGGCCTCCATGGTCCGACCAGTATCGCTGTCCCGGCTGACCCGATGCCACGCCCGGCCGCGACCGCCCCTACCATCGGACGCATGAACGAACAGCAGACGCTTCCCTACGGTTCCTGGCCCTCTCCGATCAGCGTCGACCTGGCTGTCGGCTCCGCACGCGGCCTCTCGGAGCCGGTCCCCGACGGCGACGATGTCTACCTGCTGGAGTCGCGGCCTGACGAAGCCGGTCGTGTCGTGCTGTTGCGCAGGACGTCGGACGGCGCGGTCACGGACATGGCGCCCGGTCTCAACGTGCGCAACCGCGTGCACGAGTACGGCGGTGGCGCATACACCGTCCGCGATGGCTGCCTCGTCTTCTCGGAGTTCGTCGACAACCGGCTGATGCTCAAGCGCACGCCTGATGCGACGCCCGTGGCCCTCGTCGCGGAGCCCGCTTT
>JBFYUV010000253.1:0-3335 GCA_041299865.1 Chloroflexota bacterium | reverse complement strand
CATCGGCATCGAAGTCGCCGAGGACGAGGACGGATTCCGCTGCCCGCCGGGCCTGCTCGATGCGGGCCTGCACGATCTCCGCATCCGGCAGCGACTCGGGGTCATGCAACCCGGCGCCCGGCTCATCGAAGCCCGCCGCCAGCTCCGCGGGGTCCACGGGCCCCCGGCGGGAGAGGACGCGCAGGGCCCGGGCCGACAGGCCGCGCCGGCGAGCTTCCTCGATGGTGGCTGCGGAGAGCGGGTGGGCGGGCGGCACGACCCAGTGGAAGCGGGGCCTCAGCTCGGTCATGAGCTGACAGTCTGATGGGGGTGACTTCACCCCGGCTTAGGCCGGGCTTGCCTTGGCCGGGCTTGCCGTACCAGCCGCCACGCGCTTGGCCGTGCGGCGGTCATCCCAGAGATGCCAGTCGAGGAAGAGCGGCACAGCCACGAAGACCGACGAGTAGGTGCCCGTCGTGACGCCGATGAGCAACGCCAGCGTGAAGGGTCGGATGGCCTCGCCGCCGAAGATGAAGAGCGCCATCAGCGTGAGGATCAGCGTCAGGGACGTGGTGATGCTCCGGCCCAGCGTCTGGGTGATGCTGTGGTTCACGATGAGCGGCAACGGGTCACCCACGTACCGCCCTCGGTTCTCGCGGACACGGTCGAAGACCACGATCGTGTCATGCACCGAGAAGCCGATGACGGTCAGCATGGCTGTCACGAAGAGCGCGTCGACCTGCAGGCCGATGAGCGTGCCCAGGATGGCGAAGATGCCGACGGTGACGATGACGTCGTGGACGAGCGCCACGACCGCGGTGACTCCCATGCGCACGTCGCGGAAGCGGAAGCTGATCCAGCCCATGATGCCCAGCGAGGCGAAGATGATGAGCATGAACGTCTGCTGGATGAGCTCCGCGCTCACGACGGCGCCGACGGAGTCCTGCTGACGGACCTCGTCGATGCGTCCGAAGCGCTCCTGGAGCGCGGTCGCGAGGGCGCCGAACTCTCCCTCGGTGGGCACGCCGGCCACAGGACCATCGCCGCCAGCGCTGGTGGCGGCGGCCGGGGCGGAGGAGGCATCTGGCGCGGGTGAGGCACCTGGCGCCACCGATGCGGCGGCAGCGGTCTCGGCGGGTACGGTGGGCTCAGCGGGTACGGTCGACTCTGCGGGTGTGGCCGACGAGGTGGACTCGGGCGCCGCCGACGCGGCCGCTGGCACCGCTGACGCGGCCCCTGGCGACGCCGACGCGGCAGCGGCGGCCGCCGATCCCTCCACGACCTTCGGCTTCTCCAGCGCCAGCGCCTCGGTGCGGATCAGGACGTACTCGCGTTCGTCGCCGCCCGTGATGGCGACATCCGACCCGGCATGGCCAAGTCCCTCGAGGACGGCCCGCACATCGGCCGGATCAGGCGTCTCACCGTCGAAGTGGACCTCCCAGACCGTGCCGCCCGTGTAGGCGATGGAGAACTGCAGACCGACGCCGGCGTTGGGGATGAAGGTGGCCAGCATGAAGACGAGGCAGACGAAGGTCAGGATCCCGCTGAAGAGGTACCCGATGCGGCGCTTGCCGACCCAGTCAAACACGGCTGGGCACCTCTTCCTTGCGGCTGCGAGCGTCCGCGGAGAGACCCGTGTCAGCGATGCCGAAGAGGTGCGCCTGCCGGGCTCGCGGCTGCTGCACGACCCAGCGCAGCATCATGCGGCTGAGCGTGATGGCGGTGAACATCGAGGTGAGCACGCCGATGATGAGCACGAGGGCGAAGCCCCGCACGACCGAGGTCCCGAAGTAGTAGAGGATGAAGGCCGTGATGAGGGTCGAGACGTTGGAGTCGAGGATGGAGTTCCAGGCCCGGCTGAAGCCGGCTTCGATGGCCGCCGTCAGGTTCTTGCCCGCGCGCAGCTCTTCCTTCGTGCGCTCGAAGATGAGGATGTTGGCGTCCACCGCCATGCCCACGGAGAGGATGAAGGCGGCGATGCCGGCCAGGGTCATGGTCACACCCAGGAGCCGGAAGAGCGCGTACACGAAGACCGTGTAGAAGATGAGCGCGACGCAGGCGACCGCGCCGGGGACGCGGTAGTAGATGAGCATGAAGGCAAAGACCAGGGCGATGCCGATGGCGCCCGCCACGAGGGTCTGCTTCAGGAAGTCGAGGCCCAGCGTCGCCGAGATGCTGCTGAAGCCGACCTCGCGGATCTCGAGCGGAAGCGAACCGAACTTGAGGACGGTGACCAGCGACCTGGCCTCGTCGATCGGGAAGCCGCCCTGGCCGCCGGAGATCTGTGCTCGGCCTCCGAAGCGCGTGGCCTGGATGGTCGGCGCCGACACGACCTGGTCATCGAGGACGATGGCGAACTGCTCGCCGTAATGCTGCTCGGCGTACTCGTCGAAGAGGCGCGCGCCGGTGTCCTTGAGCTGGAGGTCCACCACGATCTCACGCGTGGTGGGATCCGACGCGATGGCGGCGCTGGCGATCTCGACGCCCGTGAAGAGCGGCTCCACGTCCGCCATGGCCTCAGGCAACGGGCCTTCCGTGACCGAACCCTGGAGCGCCGCCGGCACGGGCATGAACTCGAGCACGCCGGTGGTGCCGATGAGGTTGCGGATCTCGCCCTCGTCCTCGACGCCGGGCAGCTCGACCGAGATGCGGTCGGCACCCTGGGTGACCACGATGGGCTCCGAGACACCTGTAGCGTTGACGCGGTTCTCGACGATCAGGCGGGTCTGCTCGAGGATCTCCGGCGTCACCGACTGGTCGTCGGTGGCGACGACCTGGTACTCCCCGCGGAGGCCGCCGATGAGGTCCAGGCCGAGGCGCGTCTCCAGCGCCTCACCTTCAGCCCCACCTGGGCGCGGCAGCGGGAAGATGGCGACCAACAGGGCGACCACGAATACGCCCAGCACGATGATGGGAAGAGCACGTTGCATCGCACGGGACGTTACCAGAGAGCGGGGTGCCGCGTCGGATGGCGTGGTGAGCGGCGCTCGCGACGGTGGCTAGCTGTCGAGGTGGGCCCGGATGCGCTCCGCGGTCCCCGCACCGATGCCGGGCACCGCAGCGATCTCCTCGACGCTGGCGCGCTTCAAGGCGCGGCTCGATCCGAAGACGCGGAGCAGGGCCCGCTTGCGCGCCGGACCGATGCCAGCGAGGTCGTCGAGGGCCGAGCGGGTGGCGGCCCGGGCGCGCACCTGGCGGTGGTAGGTGATGGCGAAGCGATGCGCCTCGTCACGCAGGCGCTGGAGCAGGTACAGCCCTCCTGAGGTCGCCGGCAACACGACGGGCTCACGCTCATCTTGCACGAAGAGCTCTCCGCTTTACTTGGCCAGCCCCGCCAGCGGCAGGTCATGCAGGCC
>JBFYUV010000248.1:0-2887 GCA_041299865.1 Chloroflexota bacterium | reverse complement strand
GATCTCAGTCGGCTCGACCTGGCTCAGCATGCCATCGGTCCGGTCGGAGCCGATGGTGTTGTCGGCCGGCCCTCCGCGGATGACCCCGAGCTTACCTTGGCCGCCCAGCTGCTCGACGATGAACTCGCCGTCCTGGACGCCGATGGCGTGGTTGTCCGGTCCGATCCAGCTCGTGTAGTCGCCGCCCGTCAGCAGGCGGTCGACCATGACGACCGGGATGCCGGCCTCCTTGATGGCTGCCAGGGCCTGCGGCGCCGCATTGATGAAGGCGCCGGAGAGGACGATGCCAGCGACCTTCTTGGCGATGAGGTCCTCGATGTCCGAGGTGAGCTTCTCCACGTCACCATCGGCGTTCGTGACCAGGACCTCGATGTTGTCGTAGACGCTGGCCTCCTGCTCGACGGCTTCGGACATGCCGATGAAGTAGGGGGCGGACAGCGACAGGTTGGCCATGCCGATCTTGATCCTCTCTGCGTCGTTCTGAGCTGCGACACTGCCGACAGTGCCCAGGACCAGGACCAACGTCAGGATGGCGGCGCTGATTCGCTTCATCGTCTGTGATCTCCTGCTTCGGTTCGCGGGCAAGCTATGGCCCGCCTCGACGATGGGCCTCCTACGGCCCGATCCGGTGTTGGCACCTCGGTCACGCCATGCTCAGCGCTCCTTTCGTCGGGCGAGCACCGCGAGGACGATGAGCACGCCCTTGAAGATCTGCTGGTAGTAGGCCTGCACGTTGTACATGTTCAAGAGGTTGCTGATGAGGCCCAGGACCAGCACGCCGGCGAAGGTCCCACGCACGCTCCCGCCGCCACCTCCGAGGATGGCGCCGCCGATGACGCAGGCGGCGATGGCGTCCAGCTCGTAGCCCGCCGCCACGCTGGGCTGGGAGATGCCGACCCGGGATGCCAGGACGACACCCGCGATGCCGGCAAGGGTGGAGCAGATGACGTAGGCCAGCGTCGTGTTGAGGCGGACGTTGATGCCGGCCAGGCGCACGGCCTCCTCGTTGCCGCCGATGGCGATGATGGCGCGGCCGGGAGTGGTGCGATTGAGGAAGAAGCTCATGAGCACGAAGGCCGCGATCATCAGGAGCGTGATGACGGGCACCGGCCCGATCTCCGCCGAGCCGATGCTCAGGAAGGCCGGGTCGTCGTAGACGACGGGCGTCTCCGAGATGACGTAGACGAGGCCGCGCACCGCGGACAGGGTCCCCAAGGTCATGATGAACGGGGCGATCTTGAAGCGGGCGATGATGCCGCCGTTGACGAGGCCGACGACCGCCGATGCGCTGATGGCGAGCAGGATCGCCACGGGCATGGGCACCGATTCCATGAGCACGCCGACGAGGATGGCGCTCAGGGCGACGACCGCGCCGACGGAGAGGTCGATGCCACCCGACAGGATGACGACCAGCATCCCCAGGCTCAGCAAGCCGTTGATGACGATCTGGCGCAGCAGGTTGCTGATGTTGTTCTCGGTCAGGAACGTGTCCGACGACACGGCCGCGAACACGAGGAGGACCAGGAAGACGACCGGCAGCGCCAGGTCCAGCCAGCCTCGCGACCCGAGGCTCGACCTGAGCTGGCTGCCCATGCTCGCAGGGCTGGTCGGGAGATCCTCGCTGCCGCGCATGTCCGGGCTGCTCGCGCCGCTCGCCGGGCCGCTCATGCGGCCATCCCCACGACGCCGGAGGCGATGGTCAGCAGCCGCTCCTCCGTGGCCTCGGCGGCCGGGACCTCGCCGGCCACGCGACCGTGCCGCATGACGATGATGCGATCGCTCATGCCGATGATCTCCGGCAGGTCCGACGAGATGAGCAGGACCGCCAGCCCGCGGTCCGCCAGGTCGGCGATGATCTGGTAGATCTGGACCTTGGTTGCGACGTCCACGCCGCGCGTGGGCTCATCGAGAATCTGGACGCGTGCCCCGCGGATGAGCCACTTTCCGAAGACCACCTTCTGCTGGTTGCCACCGCTCAGCATGCGCACGGTCCGACCGAGGACCGGCGGCCGGATGTCGAGGCCCTCGACCTGGCCGCTTGCGGCTTCCTTCTGTTGCCGCCGGCGGAGCACCCCGAAGCGGCTCAACTGGCCGAGCGACGCCAGGGTCAGGTTGTCCAGGACGTTGGCCGGCATGACCAGCCCGTCCCGTCCGCGCTCCTCTCCAAGCATCGCCACGCCTGCCCGGAGGGCATCGGCGGGCGATCGTGGCCGGTAGGGCTGGCCATCGAGCGACATGCGTCCCGAGCTCAGCCGCGCGGCGCCGAAGATGGCTCGTGCCAGCTCCGTGCGCCCGGCGCCGACCAGCCCGAAGAGGCCCACCACCTCGCCGGTCCCCAGTGCCAGATCCACGTCGTGGAAACCGGGTCCGCTCAGGCCCAGGAGCGTGAGCAGCTCGCTGACCGGCGGGCGCTGGCGAGCCGGGTAGATCTCGCTCAGGGGCCGCCCGACCATCATGCGGATGAGCTCCTGCTCACCGACCGCCGCGGTCTCAACGGTGCCCACACGCTCCCCATCCTTGAGGACCGTGATGCGGTTGGAGATGCGCAGCACCTCGTCGAGGCGGTGGGACACGTAGACGACGGTCCCGCCGTCCTTGCGGAAGGCCCGCAGGACGGCGAAGAGGCGCTCCAGCTCCTTGTTCGACAGGACCGCCGACGGCTCGTCGAGGATGACCACGCGGGGAGTGCCCCGCAAGGCCTTGGCGATCTCCACCATCTGCCGCTGTGAGACGCCCAGGTGATCCACGCGCAGATGGGTATCGATGCCCTCGAAGTCCAGCGCCGCCAGGCTCTCGCTGGCTTGCCGATGTGCCGTCGCCCAGTCCACGATGCCTGGGGCCAGCGTGGGCAGCTCTCCGAGCAGCAGGTTCTCCGCCACGCTCAGCT
>JBFYUV010000247.1:0-7409 GCA_041299865.1 Chloroflexota bacterium | reverse complement strand
CAGGGACGGAGCGTGGCCAAGATCGCGGTTGGCTACACGCTGCCGGGCCTGCTCGCGGAGTACGTCCTCATCGGCGAGGAGGTGCTGGCGGCCGGTTGCCTCCTGCCACTCCCCGACGCTGCCCTGCCTGCCGCCCACGCTGCCATCGCCGAGCCCATCAGCTGCATCATCTCGTCGCACGCCCACCACATGCACCTGACGCAGCCCGACCGCACGCGGCCACGCATCGCCAGCAGCGGCCTGCTGCCGGGTGGGGTCGTGGTCATCATCGGCGCCGGCCCCATGGGTCGCATCCACGTGGACCTCGCCCTGGCCGCCAAACCGCGGGTCATCATCGCCACGGCCCGCCGCGCCGACCGGCTCGACTGGCTGCGCCGCACCTTCGGCGACCGCGCTCGGCGACTCGGGGTGCACCTGGAGCTGGTGGACACGACACTGGCGGACCTGGCGTCGGTCATCGACCGCCTCAGCGAGGGGCGCGGTGCTGACGACGTCATCGTCACGGCTGCCGACCGGGAGGTCGTTGAGGCCGCACAGCGCACCCTGGCCCGCTACGGCGTGCTCGACCTCTTCGCCGGCCTCACGCCCGGCAGCGAGCTCGTCGCCATCGACGCGCGGTTCGTGCACTACCAGGAGGTCAACATCACAGGCTCGTCCGGTGGCGGTCCGTGGGACATCCTCGAGACCCTGCGGCTCATGGCCGAGGGCCAGATCGACGCGGGCGCCCACATCGCGCACATCGGCGACCTCGAGCACACTCCGGAGCTGCTGCGCATGGCTCGGCAGCGCGAGGTGGCCGGCAAGGCCGTCGTCTACCCCCATCGGCGCAGCGAGGCCATCGCCACGGTGCCGCGCTGGGATGGCGGGGACGAGCGGCGCTTCCTCGCCGCCGGATGAGGTCATGACCTTCAGCGGGCCGCGGCGCTTCGTCGGGCTGGGCTTCGGGCCTATCCAGGCGGGCCTCTTCGTGTACGAAGCGCAACGGACCGGCGCCTACGGCCCGCCACTCGTGGTGGATGTGCGCGCCGACCTTCTCGCCGGCCTGCGCGCCGGAGCGGGCCACTTCGTCGTCAACATCGCCCACGCGGACGGCATCGAGGTCGCGGCGATCGGTCCGGTGTCCGTCGCGGACTCGACCGTGGAGGAGGAACGGGCCGCTGTCGTCAGCGCCATCGCCGCGGCCGATGAGTTGGCGACGGCCCTGCCCAGCATCGCCTTCTATCGATCCGCCGCGCCGTGGAGTCCGCACCGACTCCTGGCCGATGCGCTGAGACGCCGCAGCGCCGGGCAGCCCCTCGTCATCTTCTGTGCCGAGAACCACCGCGAGGCGGCGGCCGAGCTGATGGAGGCCGTGCTGGAGGAGCTGGACCCGGCCGAGCGTGCCACCGTCATCGCTCGTGCGCGCTTCGTGGACACCGTCATCGGCAAGATGAGCGGCGTCATCGACGACCCTGCCGAGATCGCGACGCTGGGCCTTTCCACGATCACACCGACGCTGCCACAGGCCTTTCTCGTCGAGGCCTTCGACCGCATCCTCGTCTCACGCGTCGACCCGGGTGGTGGACCGCAGGCGATCCACCCGGGCATCCCCGTGCTCCGCGAGGTGGATGATCTGGCGCCGTTCGAGGCCGCCAAGCTGCTGGGACACAACGCCACCCACGCCCTGGCCGGCTTCATGGGGACGCTGCTGGGCCTCGAACGCGTGGCCGACCTGGAGCGGGTGCCCGGCGCCATGGCCTTCCTGCGCTCGGCATTCCTGGACGAATCCGGCCGCACGCTCCGGGCGCGGTTCGCCGGCAGCGACCCACTCTTCACGGCCGACGGTTACGCGGCCTTCGCCGACGACCTCCTGGCCCGCATGGTCAACCCACACCTCGCTGACACGGTGGAACGGGCATCGCGCGATCCGCGCCGAAAGCTCGGCTGGGACGACCGGCTGGTGGGCCTCATCCGGCTCGGGCTGGCCGAGGGCGTGCCCACGCCGCGCTACGCGATGGGCGTGGCCGCCGGTCTCGAGATCCTGCGGCGGGAGCAGGACGTCGCCGGCCCTGAGATCCTGCGGCGGGAGACGGACGCCGCCGGGCCGGACGCCGCCGGGCCGGACCTCGCGGGAATGCTCCGCGGCTGTTGGCCGAACGACGTCGATGCGGCCGAGGTTCGCGCGGTCCTGGAGGCCGTGGCCGAGGGGTCGGCCTGGCTCGAACGCTGGCGAGCGGGTGGCTTCAGCGCGCTGCCAGCGGCGGGTGCTGCGGCCACGTAGGCTCTGCTGGTGCCAGGCCCCGCGCACGACATCGTCGCCGTCATCCCCGCCTTCCAGGCAGCTCGGACGCTTGCCGCGGTCGTGGAGGAGACCGCCCGGCATCTGCCTGTGCTCGTCGTGGACGACGGCTCGACGGATGAGACAGCGGCCGTGGCTGAGGCAGCCGGCGCGGACGTCCTGCGCCAGGTTCCCAACCAGGGCAAGGGTGCCGCTCTGCGCGCCGGCTTCCAGCGCGCGCTCGAGGCCGGCTCGACGGCAGTCGTCACCCTCGATGCCGATGGCCAGCACGACCCGACCCGCATCCCGGCCTTCCTGGAAGCCTGGCGCAGCCGCCAAGCGCCGCTCATCATCGGCCAGCGGGACTTCAGCCAGATGCCCCTGAGTCGGCGCCTCGCCAACAACCTGGGCACATGGACGTTCTCCTGGGCCGTGGGCCGCCGAATCGCCGACAACCAGTCGGGCTACCGCCTCATCGCCCGCCCGCTCCTGCCACGGCTCCTCGAGAGCCACGAGGCCGGCTTCGAGTTCGAGGTCGAGATGATCACGCTGGCCATCCGGGCGGGCCTGGCCATCGACTGGGTGCCCATCCCCACCATCTACGAGGACCAGGGCAGCCACATCCGGCCGTTCGCCCATGTCACCAACTTCCTGCGCGTGGCCCGGGACGCACGCCGATCCGTGGGCCAGCCCCTGGACCTGTCCGACGGCCTGTCCGAGTGATGTAGTCTCAGGCACAGATGACGCCCTCGCCGACCACGCGACGCCAGCGACCCCTGGGCGTGGCAGTCATCGCCGTCTTCCTCGTGCTCGACGCCATCCTGGCGGCGGGCCAGCTCCTCTTCGACTCGCCGTACATGACGCGCACGGGCACGCTCATCGAGATGAGCGATGGGTTGCCCGTCGTCATCGTCGCGCTGGCCGCTCTGCGCATCGTGGCGGCCGTGGGCCTGTGGCTGGGCTCCCGGCGGGCGTGGGTGGTGACGATGCTCATCGTCGGCGTCGGCCTCGCGTTCTCCTTCGTCGTGTACTTCGTGGGCGACCCAGCCTACGTCCGCATGGTCATCGACATCGTCATCGCCTTCTATCTGAACCAGGGCATCGTCCGGGACTACTTCGAGGGCCGTCCGCCAGCCGACGCGGCTGTCGTGGTCCCGACTGGAGATCCGGGGGCCCCGGGGTCGCGCGCGGGTGGGGCCGGACACGAGGGATCGCGACCCTGATGGCCGAGCCGCTCTCCGACCTTGACCTGCTGCGGGCGTTCGAGCCCGTCGTTCGCTACACGAACGGTGAGCTCTTCTACCCCACGAGCGTGGAGCACTACCTCGCCGAGTGCGACCTGCTCGTGGGCCCCTCGGAGCGTGAGCGACGCGTCCTCGTTCCGCAGGGCGAGCTGACGCCGGGGTCGCTGGCCACCTTCATCGCGCCGCCCGGCGAGAGCCTCTATCTGCGGCTCGTCCAGAAGCCGCTCACCGGTCTCGAGCTGCGGCGCTGGCGCAGCCGACCCGACCACATCCCCTTCAGCGCGCCCGGCCGACTGGCGCGCGTGGGGCTCTTCGCGCGGCTGCTCGACGCGGGCTTCACCGCTTCACTGCTGCTGCGTGGCTCGGTGCCCGGCGGCACGGCCGCAGCGGCACAGATCAAGTACGCACACGCCCGCGAGTCCGATCCCCGCTACGTCTACCACGCTCGCGTCGTCCGCGAGAACGGCTGGACCTGCCTGCACTACCTCTACTTCTACTTCATGAACGACTACCGCTCCACGTTCAACGGCGTCAACGACCACGAGGCCGACTGGGAGCAGGTCTTCATCTACCTCGAAGAGACAGCGGAGGGACCGGTGCCGGTCTGGATCGCGGCGGCGGCCCACGACTACAGCGGCGATGAGCTGCGCCGGCGCTGGGACGACCCCACGCTCGCGAAGATCGGCGACCACGTCGTCATCAACGCCGGGGCCGGCTCCCACGCCTCGTACTTCGAGCGCGGCGAGTACCTCACCCAGGTGCCCATCCCGGCCCTCCGGGGGATGAGCAGCTTCCTCGACGTGGTGCGCGAATTCTGGCGCGACACGCTCCGTCAGCCTGATCCCGGCGACCTGAGCGCGGCGCTCTCGAGCGCCCTCAGCGTGCCCTTCGTGGACTACGCCCGGGGTGACGGCATCTCCATCGGGCCGGACCAGCCGGCGCCATGGTCCGTGGTCCTCATCGACGACTCGACCGACTGGGTCGACGGCTACCGCGGCCTCTTCGGCCTGGACACCTACGATCGCTTCGCCGGAGAGCGCGCCCCGGCCGGGCCCAAGTACGGCCGCTCGGGCACGGTCCGCCAGTCCTGGAACGATCCGCTCGGGTTCGCCGGCCTGGGCAAGATGGCTCCGCCCTCCCGGCAGCCCGCCGAGATCGGCGAGCGCATCGATGCCTTGGAGGCGGAGGCCTCTGAGGTGGCGGCCGACGTGGACCGCCTCACCTCGGAGCTGCCCGGGCTCACCCTCGAAGTGCAGGCCCTGTCGGAGTCGGGCTCCACCGCCGCGCTCCTCGAGACTCGGGCGCTGGAGCTCGAGGCGGGCGAGAAGGAGCTGGCGGGGCTCAAGGCCAGGCAGGCGGCCATCCGCGACACCGTGGGGGCCCTGCACCGCGAGCGGGCCGACATCGAGGCCGGCGTGCTGGGTGACCCGCAGCGCCACCTCCAGCACCCGCACCGGCCGGTGCCGCCAGAGGAGACTCGCTACAACGTCATCGTCGAGGTCTGGTCGGCCATCAGCGTGGGGGTCCTGCTCCTGCTCGTGGCCGGGCTCGTGTTCTTCCGACTGGTGCCCTGGTGGGGCGCGCTCATCGTCGGCGTCGTGGGCTACATCCTCATCGAGTCGGCCCTGCGGCGCCGCCTGACCCTGCTCCTCCTCCGCCTCGTACTCGTGCTGGCCGTGCTAGGCGCGGTCATCCTCGTCTTCGACTTCCGGCTCGAGATCGTCCTGGTCGCCGTGGCCGGCCTGGCGATCGTCGTCGTGGCCGAAAACGTCCGCGAGGTGTCGGGCCGCTAGGCTACGTCCGCTCAGAGCTCCGACCGCAAGGGCCGCGCGCGCAGGGAGCGCCACGCCGTCAGGGCGTTCGACCGCAGCGAACGAAGTCGGGTCGTGAGGCCCATGAGAATGGCCCCGGGCCGCAGTTACGTCGCCTGGCCACGGATCCGTTCGCCGTGACGACCGCGTCGCCCCTGCCTCAGGCCGGCACCAGCACCCGGAGGCCGCCGGGCAGCACCCGGGCCGCCAGGCTGCCATCTCCGACGTAGTCGCCGTCCACCTGCAGGGGTTCCGGGCGATCCGCCTCGACGACGATCTGGCGTCCGCGGACGCGCAGGCTCTCCGAGCCCTCGCCACCGCCCAGCGAGGTGCGCAGCAGCTGGTCCACCAGGCCCTTCATGCCGTGGATGGGGCCGCGTGCGCCGACGACGATGAGGTCCAGCAGGCCGTCGTCCGGCTGGAGCGGCAGGCGCAGGTCCAGGACCCCCGGCACGAGCTGGCCCATGTTTCCGATCATGGCGACGGAAGCGTCGGTCTCGAAGACCTCGCCATCGACCGTGAAGCGGTAGGGCACGACGTCGATGGTGGCCGCCAGCTTGATGGCCTGGACGAAGTAGGCCGCCTTGCCGAGGCGCTGCTTCCAGTCCCGCGGCGTGGTGGCCATGAGGCGGGCATCGAATCCGGCGCCACAGCCGATGGTGAAGACGCTCCGCTGTTCAGGGGTATCCACCAGGCGGAGCGTGACCTCGCCCAGATCGATGGTCCGCGGCTGCGCCTCCACCAGGACGGCAGTGGCCGACCGGGCCGCCAGCGGCAGGCCCAGCACCGCCGCCAGCTGGTTGCCGGTCCCGGCCGGCACGATGCCCAACGGCACGTCCGACCCGAGCAGCAGCTCCGCGATGTCCCGCAGGGTCCCATCACCACCCACGCCGATGACGGCGCGCACGCCCTCCGTGAGTGCCGCCTCCACGACCGGGCGCGTGTCAGCCTCGGCGTTCGTGACCACGATGCGCGGAGCGATGCCATCCCGGCGGGCCAGCGCCCCCTCGACATCGGCGATGACGGCCGCCCGTGTCGTCGCGTCGCGCACCTGCGAGGCGTTGGGGTTGACGATCACCAGGCTGCCCTGGCCGCCTACCGACGTACCGGACTGGGGCGGGGCCGTGTCAGCGTCGCTGCTGTCCATCTCCGACACAGGGTACCGGGCGCCGATCACGTGCCGGGGGCCATCGTCCGAAGTCCAGCCAGCCGAGCCGCCGCCGCCTGCCGCTCGTCATACGTGACGAAGGCCTCGAGTGGCATCACACCGATGGCGGCTGCGACGTGGATGGCGTCGAGCGCACGGAGACCAGGTTCCGCCAGGGAGCCAGCCATCCGCAGCAGACCTCGATCGAGCGAGGCCAGGGCGATGCTATCGATGGCCTGTTCGGCCCGCGACCGCAGCAGGTCCACAGGCAGGTCATCATCGCGCGCGGCCGCTCGCCAGATCGCCCGTGGCACCTCCGTCAGGAGCAACTCACAGGACACTGGGTCCGCGCCCTCCAGGTAGGCGCGGAGGTGGTCGCTCTCAGGCTCGTCGAGGACCAACTTGACGACGGCGGAGGCGTCCAGGTACAGGACGCCCACGCGTCAGCGCTCTCCCCGGATCTCGTCGAGCGCCCGACTGAGGGCGCGGGCGTCCCCGTCAAGACGCAGCGGGCCCGGCAGCCCACGGCGGGCTGGGTTCGAGACCTTGCCGGCCGTGATGAGGCGGTCCAGGTCGCCGCTGCTGGGCACCGGGCCAAGCTCGGCGACCGGCCGGTTGCGGTCCGTGACGAGGAGCCGCTCGCCCTGCTCCACGCGCCTCAGATACCGGCTCAGGTTCTGTCGCAGCTCGGCGACGCCGACCGTTCGTTCCATGTACATGAATGTAGCACTTCAGGTCGGCCGCCCTCCAGCGGCTGACGGCCCAGCGGCTGCGGGACAGCGTTGGTCAGGCGGCACCCCAGAGGGCGTCAACAGAGAGGTAGCGCTCGCCGCTGTCGTAGTCGAAGGTCAGCACCCGCGAGCCGTCGGGGATCTGGGGCCGCAGCTGGGCCACGGCCGCCAGCGAGGCGCCGGAGGGGACGCCGATGAGAACGCCTTCCTCACGAGATC
>JBFYUV010000246.1:0-8437 GCA_041299865.1 Chloroflexota bacterium | reverse complement strand
AGGGTGATGACGAAGTCGCCCTTTCGGGATCGCAGCATGTCGCCGGCCGCGTCCGAGGTACGCTCCAGGAGGTGATCCGTGCCGCGCAGCGAGTGTGCCAGGAGGTCCTCGACGAGATCCTCGAAGTCCGCGCCCTTGGCCGACGAACGGGCGCGCTCGCTGGCCCGGGCCGTGTCTGCCGCTTCGATGGCCGTGAGTCGTTCGGTGAGCTGCTCGAAACCCCGTGCCACCTCTGTGCGGAACTGGTGGAGGGGCGACCCGAGTCGCGTGGGATCGAGCAGCTGGGCCAAGCGTGAGGCATCACCGTCGAAGTAGCTGCCCAGCAGCAGACGCATGCGGCCGATAGCGGAATCGCGCCGCTCGCCATCGAACAGGTCGCGGGTGAAGGTGCGCAGCTGGCCGCGGTCGCCAAGGAAGGCCTCCAGCGTGCGAGGCAGGCGGCCCTCGCCATCCGCGAAGTTGGCCCGCAGGATCTCATCCACCTGGGCCGTCACGCGATCGTTGAGCGCCTCCGCCTGGCGCACCATGGACTCGAACTCGCGGCGCACGACGTCCACGTCCAGTGAGGTGCCGGCGTCCTGGAGGGCGACCAGGCCGATGCGCACCGCACGTGCGGCGAGGGCCGCGTGGTCAGCCTCCGGCCGTCCGCGCATGAACGTGGCCAGGCCCCGGTCCACGAGCGTGAGGCTCTCGATGAGGATGCGGTCCCCGGACACCTGGACGCGCTCCTGGGCACGCCCGGTGGCTGGCAGTTGAAGGATGGTGGCGGCTTCCATGTGCGCATCGTCGACCCGGCCTGTGCCAGCTCGGATGGCACGCGCTCGGCTACGCTGGCCGCCATGATGGTCGTCATCGCCCCTGGCGCCTCCGGCCGTTCGAGCTCGATGCGGTCGCATGTCGAAGGACTGGCCGAGCGCGGCATCGCCGCGCAGGCCATCGACCTGCCGCTTCGGCGTGCGGAAGCGGCAGTGCCGGCCTATCGCCTGGCTGCCGCAGCGACCGTCTCGCCGCGTGAGGGCCTGATCATCGCCGGCCAGTCCTACGGTGGACGGGTGGCGAGCCTGCTGGCGGCGGCCGACCGGGGCGCGTACGCCGGGCTCATCTGCTTCAGCTACCCGCTCCATCGTCCTGGAGCACCCGACTGGGAGGTCCGCACGGACCATTGGCCGTCCCTCGACCTGCCCGTGCTGCTCCTGTCGGGCGAGACCGACCCCTTCGCTCGGATCGACCTGCTGCGGCGGGCTCGTGGCGAGCGGCTGCCACGAGCGGAGTTGGTCACGTATCCCCGAGTGGGACACAGTCTGAGACCGGTCCTGGCCGACGCGCTCGACCACGTGGTGGCCTTCGTGCGCGCCGTCGAAGGGGCGCGCGGTCGCTAGTCCATCGTCGGCGGCCGCGCCTCGCGGCGCCGGGATGGTCCTGACGGTGGCACCCGCAGCGAGGAGCCGACCGGCATGACGCGCACGATGGTCCGCGGTGCCATGCGGCGCACCAGCTGTGCGAACTGGTGGGGTGGGTCGATGCGGGTGGAGGGCCGCATCCAGCGGAATCCGACCGGGTGCAGCGTGCCCCAGTGGATGGGCACCGCGTAGCGAGGCCTGATGACGGCCACGGCCCGCGCCGCGCCGAAGGGGTCCAGGTGCTCGCTGGGCTTGGCTGTCGGTCCCCAACCCCACACGGGCAGGAGCGCCAGGTCAAGGCCCTGGTCGAAGTCCGCCATGCCCGCGAAGTAGGCGGTGTCGCCCGCGAAGTAGTGGTGCTGTGAGCCGTGGATGATGAAGCCGATGGAGCGCTCGGTGCCGCCCACAGGCGGGCCGAAGCCGCGGTGCTCTGCGTGCACGGCCTCGACGCGCACGCCAGCCACCTGCACCTCGTCGCCGACGTCCACCTCCGTCACGCGCAGGAAGCCACGCCGCCGCAGCCCGGCCCCCATGCCCCGCGGCACGACGATATTGGCGTCCATCCCGAGCATGCGCAGTGATCCGTGATCCAGGTGGTCCCAATGCGAATGGGAGATGAGCACGATGTCCGCGCCTGCCCAGCGTGCCTCCTCCACGGGCCCGCGCATGCGCACCAGCGGTCCGACGCGGCTGCGCAGGATGGGGTCGGTGAGGATGCGCACCCCGTCCATGTCGATGACGATCGTGGCGTGCCCCAGGAAGGTCACCTGCGGGTCAGCCTCGCGATCCATGCGGCCAGTATCGTCCAACGCGCCGGCGGCCATCAGCGCTACCATCGCCATGTGGTCAGTCCAGACATGATCCGCAGCGCTCCCAAGGTGCTGCTGCATGATCATCTCGACGGCGGCCTGCGTCCGCAGACGGTCATCGAGCTGGCGCAGGACGGCGGCTATGGCGACCTGCCCACGGTGGACCCGGAGGAGCTGGGGCGCTGGTTCCGGTCAGGTGCGGACCGCAAGTCGCTGGAGCTCTACCTCGAGGGTTTCCGCCACACCGTGGCGGTCATGCAGACGCCTGAGGCCATCGCTCGGGTCGCCTCCGAGTGTGCGCAGGACCTGGCAGCCGACGGCATCGTCTACGCGGAGGTCCGCTACGCGCCTGAGCTGTCCACGCAGCAGGGCCTCTCGCTCGAGGCCGTCATGGAGGCTTGGCTGGCTGGCTTCGAGCAGGGTGCGCAGGCGGCAGCCGCCGCCGGGCGACCCATCGTCATCCGGGCCATCGTCACCGCCATGCGCCAACTGGCGCGCTCGGTCGAGATCGCCGAGCTGTCCGTTCGCTACCGCGACCAGGGCGTCGTGGGCTTCGATATCGCCGGGCCGGAGGCTGGCTTCCCGCCCAGCCGCCACCTGGACGCCTTCCAGCTCATCCATCACGCCAACTTCCACGTCACTATCCACGCTGGCGAGGCCTTCGGCCTGCCTTCCATCTGGGAAGCCCTGCAGTGGTGTGGGGCCGAGCGCCTCGGCCACGGCGTGCGCATCGTGGACGACATCACGGTGTCCCCCGACGGTGACATCAGCATGGGCCGCCTCGCCCAGTACGTCCGCGACGTCCGTGTGCCATTGGAGATGTGTCCGACCTCCAACGTGCACACCGGTGCCGTGCCGTCCATCGAGGCGCATCCCATCGACCTTCTGCGGCGTCTCCGCTTCCGGGTGACCGTCAATACGGACAACCGGCTCATGAGCGGGGTCAGCCTGAGCGACGAGTTCATCTCGCTGGTGCGGACCTTCGGCTTCGGCCTCGACGAGATGCAGTGGCTGTCCACGAACGCCATGAAGTCCTCGTTCCTGGCCTTCGACGAACGCCTTCGCCTCATCAATGGCGTGATCAAGCCCGGCTACGAGCGGCTCAAGGCCGAGGAGCTGGCACGCTCACCGACCCTCGTCTAGTCAGCAGGGCTGGTCAGGCGACCAGGTCGAGGACGGGTACCGGTTCCTCAGTGAGCAGCACCGAGGTGCCGCATGACGCGCACAGCACGACGCCCTGGGGTGCTGTAAGCGTCGCGAGAGAGAGTTCCTCGTCCTCGTCACACCAGGGGCAAGCGATGATCGTCATCCGGCGTCCTCCCGCGGTCCGGCCGGCTGGTCGATCGCCGGCTCGAGCAGAGGCTTGCAGCAGGCCGTGCCAGCTTGCCTGTCACGCCGGACGGGATCCCGGCCCGGGGATGGCCTGTCCGGGGGACGACACCGGGACACGGAAGAGCCCGGCTGGACCGCCGCTGCGGATCCCAAGTGACTGGCGGACCAGCCTCTCCGGTTCCGTTTCGATGGCCCCTCCGGGCTCATCAGTACGATAGGGTGGCGCTCCTGACAGGGCAAGGGATTTGTCCACGACTTTCGGCCGACAGGCCGCGTCTTGTCCACGATCGATCCACAACGCGCCGCCCGCACCGGGGCGTGGCCTGCAGGTGTGGCCTGTCTGGTCGATGATGGAGGCCGAGATGCCGCACTTGGTCACCCTTCCCGGTAGCCCCCCGACCAACGGCCCCAAGCCGTCCCGTCGAGCCGCCGGGCTGCTGCGGGCCGCCGGCGGGGCGCTGCTCCTGGTGGCCGCGAGCATCGGTACGTCGGGTCCTGCGGCCATGGGGCAGGCAGCGGAGGCCGAGGCCTCGCCATCGGTCGATGCCGGACTTATCGCCGAGGCCCTGCGGATCATCGGCGAACGCTACGTCGACGAGGACGCCCTGACCACGGAGAACCTCACCGCGGGCGCCATCCGGGGCATGTTGGAGGCGCTCGGTGATGAGGGGCACACGGCGTACCTGACGGCGGAGGAGTACGCCGCCGAGCAGGATGCGCTCGACGGACGCGTGCTCGGCATCGGTGTCGTCCTCGATCAGCGGGCCAGGGCACCCCTCGTCATCTCGGTCATCGATGGCTCACCGGCCGACCGAGCCGGCGTGCGAGCGGGCGACATCATCGCCAGCGTCGACGATGTGGAGACATCGCGTCTGCCGCTCGACGACCTGGCCGGACTGGTGCGCGGCACGGCCGGCAGCCGCGTCCGCATCGGCGTCGAACGGCCGGGTGAGCCCGACCTCCTCGATCTCAGCATCGTCCGCGAGGACGTCGTCATCGAGCCAGCCAGCTGGGCCAGGGTGCCCGGCAGCGACGTGGCCGTCGTGCGCATCGTGCAGTTCTCGCAGGCGGCCGGCGAGCGCGTACGCGAGGCCATCTCGGCCGCCCTCTCCGGCGGTGCCGGGGGCCTCGTGCTCGATCTGCGCGGCAACCCGGGGGGTCTCGTTGACGAAGCCCTGAGCGTAGTGTCCGCGTTCGTGGACGGCGGTGTGGCGTACCAGGAATCCGACCGCGACGATACCCTGCGCGAAGTCCTCATCCCGGAAGGTCGCGTCATCGCGCCGGACGTCCCTGTCATCGTGCTCGTGGACTACGCGACGGCCAGCAGCGCCGAGATCCTGGCCACAGCACTGCGTGACAACGGCCGCGCCGCCATCGTCGGCGAACGGACCTACGGGACCGGCACGGTCCTCAACACGTTCGACCTCTCCGACGGCTCGGCCCTGAAGGTCGGTGTGCGGTCCTGGCTGACGACTGCTGGCGAGGTCGTCTTCCGAGTCGGCGTCGAGCCCGATCACGAGGTCACAACCGCTCCTGGGACGGACCTGCTGCGGCCCGCCGACCTGGCGACCATGACGGCCGAGGGCTTCAACGCCAGCGGTGACCTGGCGCTGCGCCGGGCGGTCGGCCTGCTCGAGCCCCTGGCGGCCCGCTAGTCGTCGCCCGGCCAGCCGGGACCTTCGTCCTGTTGCCCGTGCGCACCGCGCCAGCGCACGCTGCGGGGACTCGACCATCGTCATCAGCGGAGGACATGTGCCCGACCGTGCCCGCGTGCCAGGCCGGCGACCCCTGCCTGCCATCGTCGCCTGGACGCTGCTCGTGGGTCTGTCGAGCGCGGGCCTGCTGTCCATCGTGGACGCTGGACCGGCAGCCGCCGGGGTGCCATCCCGGCAGGAGCAGGTGCGCTTCATGTGGGCCATGGCGGGCCAGGAATCCGGTTGGGACTACTACGCCCGCAATGCATCGTCGGGCGCCTTCGGCAAGTATCAGATCATGCCCTTCAACTGGCCGGTGTGGGCGGCCCAGTACCTGGCTGACGGTCGGGCCGACCAGACGCCCTGGAACCAGGAGACGGTCGCCTACGGGAAGCTCCGCGACCTCTACGGCTGGCTCGGCTCCTGGAAGCGCGTCGCCTACTGGTGGCTCACGGGCCGCACCGACCGCAGCGAGAAGCGCTGGTCAGGCTACGCCCGGGCCTACGTGCACAACATCATGCAGTTGCGCGGCCAGGCACCGCCAGGCGCGGGCCGGATGCCGGTTCGTACGAGCTCTCGATCAGAGCGCGGCGATTGGCGGCGCGTGGCCGTCGAGCAGCGGCTGCGGCACGCTCCGGGCGGCAAGCCCTGGCGCAGGGGAGGGCTGCTCCGGGACGGGCAGGTCGTGTGGGTGCATCGGGCGGCCACGCCAGGCGACCGCATCCGCTGGATCGCGGTGACGACGCAGGACGGACGGTTCGGCTGGCTGCCACAGGCGCGCTCGCTGCCGGCGGAACGTCCCCCGCGAGGGCGCGCCTGGCGCGACATCCGCGATCGTGGCGGGGCCTCCGAGGTATCGGAACGGCGCCTCGTCCGCCCGCGCCCGCGCTGAACGGCGGGGCAGCCGGGTCACGCTATCCGATCTCGAGGATCCGGTAGCGGATCTCGGCGGCAGGGGTCGTCACGATGACCTCGTCCCCGGCGCGGTGGCCGAGCAGGGCCCGCCCGACCGGTGACGCCGCGCTGATGCGACCGTTCGCGGGATCCGCCTCAGTGGAACCCACGATGGTCAGCTCGCCGGGCGAGCCGTCCACCTCGTACCGGACGCGCGAACCCAGGGACGCGGATGAGCGCGCCTCAGAGCGGATGACGACGGCCGTCCTCAGCCGGCGCTCGAGCTCCTGGACGCGGCCCTCGAGGAACGACTGCTCGTTGCGTGCCGCCTCATAGTCGGCGTTCTCACGCAGGTCGCCCAGCTCGCGCGCGTGCTTGATGCGTTCCACGACCTGCGGGCGCTCGACGTCCCGGAGCTGGCCCAGCTCGGCCCGCAGGGCGGCCAGTCCATCCTCCGTGAGGTGCGTGGGCCGCTGGCGCGATGGCCCACCTGCGGCTCCGCCGGCGGTCGTCGCTGCTAACCGCCGCGGCGACCGGGGTGCCGTGGAGGCCGTGGAGGGCGGGCGGCGGCGGATCGACGACGAGCGATCCGAGCGTCGCACGTTGGACGGCGTGTCAGGGGTGGCCTCCAGGCTCAGCAGCGATCCCTCGAGGCCGGTGTCAGGGGCCGGGCCCACCGGCGAACCCACGTTGGCCCAGGGCAGGAGGATGTCGCTGCCATCGCGGCGCATGCGCGACCCTGCAGGGAGGTTCTCGGCGAAGGCTCCAAGGAGGGCATCCTCGTACTCCTCGGGCGCATCGGTCACCGCCCACCAGAGACGCAGCCGCGACGAGTCGCGGAGGGTCTTGAGCCAATGCCCGCCGGCGTGTGGGCGGCGGTGGCCGAGCTCTGTCGCGTAGAGGGCCCCCACGCGGCCCGCGAGGCTCTTGCTCGTGCGACCCACGTAGAGCAGGCTCTGGCCCGCGATCCAGAAGCCCGCCAGCCGCTGCGCGAGGGCGTTGGGCGTCGGTCTCTCGCCGTCGAGGCGAAGGTCGGGCACCCGCTCGAGCCAGCGCCGGAGCGCGGTCAGGTCGATGGGTGCCTCGGTCAGGGGGGCGTCGGTCTCGACGACGAAGACACCGGGGACCTGGCTGGGAAGTTGACTGCCCCAGCGCAGCGGCCCGTCGACGTCGAGCCCGAGCGAGCGCATCAGCCCCGCGGTCGTGGGTTCAGGAACCATGGCCCAAGGGTGACACATCGCGAGGCCGGAGCGTCTGTGGGCGCATCCGACGGTTCGCGCCGCTGCACCGGCCCGGCGCGTCGCTGGTGCGCCTGCGGACGCTAGACTAGGGCCTCCGACCCGCCACCAGGGATCCGCTCCAGACCATGCTGCGATCGACCGGCGGCCAGGGACGAGATGTCCTCTACCGCGCCGAGGCGGTCGAGCGGGCCTCTCGGGTCCATGGCGCCAGCTACACGTTGTTCTTCGACCTGACCGACGACCTGACCACGTACAGCGGCCGGGCGGTCGTCGAGTTCGGCCTGCGCTCCCCGGATGGCGGGCTCTTCCTCGACTTCCGCGGTCGTCCGCAGCGGCTCACGCTGAACGGCACCCCGCTACAGCCCGATCACCGCGATCACCGCCTCTGGCTTCCGGCGGAGCTCCTGGCGGTCTCCAACCGCGTCGAGGTCGAGTATGAGAACGACTTCGACGTCACCGGCGATGGCTTCCACCGCTTCATCGACCCGGAGGACGGGGAGACCTACCTCTACTCCAACTTCGAGCCCTTCGCGGCGCACCGGCTCTTCCCCTGCTTCGACCAGCCGGACCTCAAGGCCCACTTCGGGCTGACGGTCGTCGCGCCAGTCGCCTGGACCGTCGTGTCGGCGGAGACGGCCAGCTCGGTGGAGACCGTCCCCGATGGCCGGCGCAGCCATGTCTTCCCGACCACAGCGGGCTTCTCCACCTACCTCTTCCCGCTGGTGGCCGGGCCGTACGAACGTGTCGAGGGCCGGCACGGCGACCTCAGGCTGGGTGTCCTGGGACGGCGCTCCATGCGCCGCGAGCTGGAGCGCTCGGCAGAGGAGATCCTGGAGATCACGTCGCAGGGCATGGCCTACTATGCCGACCTCTTCGGGCGGCCCTACCCCTTCACCAAGTACGACCAGCTCTTCGTGCCGGAGTTCAACGCGGGGGCCATGGAGAACGTCGGCGCGGTGACCTTCCACGACCACTTCCTGTTCCGTGACCCGCCGACCTACGGGCAGCGGCTGGTGCGCGCGGAGGTCGTGCTCCACGAGCTCGCGCACATGTGGTTCGGTGACCTC
>JBFYUV010000245.1:0-6802 GCA_041299865.1 Chloroflexota bacterium | reverse complement strand
GGGGTGCGGGGGGGGCCTCAGGCGTGGGCTCGCGCGTGGGCTGGGGCGTGGGCGCGGGCGTCGGGTCGCGGGGCGGCGCGGGGGGCGCCTCCGGGGTGGGGTCCGGGGGGGGTTCAGGCGTGGGCTCGGGCGTCGGGTCGCGGGTCGGGTCGGGCGTGGGCTCGGGCGTGGGCCTCGGAGTCGGGTCGACGCTCGGCGCGGAGCCTTCAGGGATGGGCATCGAGTCGATGAAGGTGTCAGCCGCGTTGTCGTTGGTGTCACGGCCGTTGCCAGCCAGGCCGCCGGGGAGGCGCTGCAGCGATGAACCGGCCGGCGGTGCCGCGCCTGGTGTGCCCTCCACGAAGGCCGAGGCCGCGGTTCCCCACGACAGCGAGTCGATCACCCCTCCCCCTACCGCGCGCAGTACGAGAGAGCCCCCAGTCGCGCTCAGGCCGTTGGCATAGGTGTGGTCAGCGAGGCCCGCGAAGATCCCGTCGGCGTTGGCCAGGAGGAGGTGCTCGCCAGCCCCAAGGCGGCGCTCGGACCAGCGGTGCTTGGAGGTGACGGTCCCGCCACTGGCCGTGACATACGCGAGCTCCAGGCCGCCGAGCTCGACCGGCAGCTGGCTGCCGTTGTAGAGCTCCACGTACTCATCCGAGCCGCTGGCCCCGCCGGTCACCACCTCGCCGACGACCACGTCGCTCGAGGGTGGCCAATCGGCGGCGGCCCGGGCCGGGCCGGGCGCACCGGGCGCGGCGGGCAGCAGCAGCGCTGCGCCAAGGGCCATCGGCAGCATCGTTCGCCATCGCCGGGACATCGTCGACCTCCGAGACCGGCGGGGTGCGGCGGATTGACCAGGGCGGGGCCGGGCGGGTCGGTCGGACGTTATCCTCGCGCGGCGACCTTCACTCGCACTTATGCGACACGGTGGATGGTCGCGGCACGTCGGTGGGCGGACCTGCGGTACCATCGCGACGGCCCACCACGTCGCAAGGACAGATCAAGCGTGCCCCAGACCAGCAACCGCATCCGCGCCAAGGACACCAGCCGCGCCGAGGCGCGCCGCCGCTACCGTGAGGAGCACCGGGCGGCCGGTGCCGAAGCCGAGGATGCCGTCGTGGTGGCTGCCGCCACCACCGCGGCCGCGACGGGATCGCGCTCGGCATTCGCCATGCCCGACGTCGTCGCGGACATCAAGGCACTGCCGCAGGTCTTCCGCAAGCCCCTGGTGTGGGTGCCCTTCGGGATGCTGGTGCTGGCCTTCGTGCTGGTGCTGCTCATCGTCGACGAGGCCCTGCCGGAGGGTGCCGTCAGCGACATCGCGGGGCTCTACGTGAGCCTCACGTTGCCCCCCACGTCGCTGT
Organism: Chloroflexota bacterium; assembly: GCA_041299865.1. Taxonomy (GTDB): domain Bacteria; phylum Chloroflexota; class Limnocylindria; order Limnocylindrales; family CSP1-4; genus JAFMJV01. Next base: position 5,459 of record JBFYUV010000245.1, on the reverse strand, counting down.
TCGTCTTCTTCATCGGCGGCTTCGTGGCGATCCGTGCCTCGTACCTCGTGGGCGCCATCCTCGGGGCCTTCGATGCCTTGCTGCTCACGATCCTGTACGTGATGGCACCGTCGCTCTCCTCGAACACGCAGCTGCAGAACACCGGCCTCACGGCCACCCAGGAGCAGGGCGCCACCTTCACGCTCGAGTCACTGCTCCCCCTGTGGGGCATCGCCATCCTGGTGGGCATCCTCGCGGCCGCCTTCGCAGCCTGGTACAAGCGCTTCCTGCGCTCCTCCCAGGAGCGCGCCAAGGTCAATCGAGCCATGCGCGAGCAGGAGCAGGCGAGGAAGGCCAAGGAGCAGGCGAAGGCTGACAAGCAGGCCTCCAAGGACGCTCGCCGGACTCCGTAGTCGGCGCCCGGTTCCGGCCGGTCCGGCCGCGCCATCTCCCAGACACAGAGGTACGTGATGACGACGACCCGGGCCGCTCCCATCCTGGCACTCGGACTGGCGGTCGCCATCGGCCCTGGCGTGCTTGGCCTGCCTTCGGTGACGCGGGCCGCGTCGGAAGTGGTCGCCACGGAGCCCCTGACGCTCTCGGACATGGCCCCTGGCATCCTCGAGCGCGTCGAGAGCATCCGGGGCCTGGAGGCCCTGGTCGACGTGCCCATCCGCACGGTCGATCCGCAGACCTCAGCCAGCGACCAGCTCGCGGCCATCACGCCGGACGACCTCGCGGAGCTGCGCGCTGAGGAGATCCTGCTCACGCGACTCGGCTTCCTGCCCGAGGACTTCGACCTCCTCGACGCCCTCCAGGCGCTGGCCAGCGAGGGAGTCGCAGGCTACTACCGCCCGGAGCAGGGCGACATCGCCATCGTCGATGTCGATGGCGTCCCCGACGCCTTCGGCCCGTTCGTCCTGGCGCACGAGTACGTCCACGCGCTGCAGGATCAGCACCACGACATCGAGGCCACCATCGACAGCCGCCCGCAGGGCGATGCACAGACGGCCGTGGCCGCCCTGGTCGAGGGCGACGCCACGCTGCTCATGACGGCCCTCGCCATGAGCGACGCGCTCTCCGGCACGGCCGCGCCGATGCCGGACGACCAGGCCGTCATCGAGATGGACGCCTCCTTCCTGGGCTCGATGCCGCCGATGCTGAACCGCGAGCTGCTCTTCCCCTACCTCGATGGCCTGTACTTCGCGCAGCGCATGTGGGGACGCGGTGGCTGGGACAACGTGGAGGCCGTGTGGGCCGATCCACCTCGCTCCACCGAGCAGATCATGCACCCCGAGCGCTATCCCGACGACCAGCCCATCGCCATCGAGCTGCCCGACGTGGCAGGCCTGCTCGGCAAGGGCTGGACCCCGGGTCCCGAATCCACGATGGGCGAGCTGCGGCTCAGCATCCTGGCAGCCGGGAACGAGGACCACGAGATCCCGATGCTTCCGTTAGCCGGGATCAGGCTGCCCAATGCCGAGGCCGCCGAGGGCTGGGGCGGCGATCGCGTCGTGACGGTGGATGGCCCGCGCGGCGCCTGGGTCGTCGCATGGCAGACCGCCTGGGACACGCCCGCGGATGCCGCGGAGTTCGCCGCGGCTGCCCGCGAGGCGATGCCGGGCTGGGCGGACGCGCAGGCTGTCCTCGAGGGCGTCTCTGTCGATCCCGGGCTGGCAGACGACCGCAGCGTGCTGCTGCTCACGGCTGATGACAGCGACACGCTGCGGAAGGCCCGGCGCGCGCTCGTAGGAGGCTGAGTGCTCATCGGGCGTGGCGCTTATCGGGCGTGGCGCTCATCGCGCACGTCGATCATCCGGCGCGGCGCCGGCCGGCCTGGCCCAGCTGGCGGACACCGCCTGGCTGCTCCGGGCCACCGTGGCCACGGCAGACGTCCACGAGCGAAGCCACGCTGCGCGCCACCAGGTTGATGACGCCGGCCTCCACCTGCAGGTCACCCTCCACGTAGAGCAGCGCGTGGCGGCGCACGACACCCCGCAGACGGCCCCAGGTGCGCGGCCAGAGAGTGACATTGACCATGCCCGTCTCGTCCTCGAGAGCCAGGAAGACCGTGCCCTTGGCGGTCATGGGGTGCTGTCGGGTGACGACCAGCCCGCCGATGGCCACGCGGCCCGGGCGCCGCTCCCCGAGCGCCGCCAGTGGCAGGGCTCCCAGCGTCTGCAGCGCCGGTCGGTAGAGCTCCATGACCTGGCGCCGAGCGTCCAGCGAGAGCACGGCGTAGGCATCGCCAAGGCGCTCCAGCTCCGTCGGTGGCGGCAGGGCCGGCGCCGGGGTGGGCGGCAGATGGATGTCCAGCGGCCTCCCTCGGCTCCCGCCTGGACGAGGGCTGCGCGCGCTGCTCCGGCCACGCGAACTGCTCCGGCCGCGGGCCGCGCCCGCGACCTCGCGCAGCTGCCAGAGTGCCTCGCGCCTGGGCTGGCCCAGGGAGTCGACGGCCCCGGCGCGGATGAGCCGTTCCACGATCTCCTCAGGCAGCTCCGTGCGAGCCACCAGGTCAGCCAGGGAGCGGAAGGGGCCGCCACGGGCGCGCTCCGCGTCGAGGGCCTCGCCCTCTGCCTCACCGATGCCCTTGACGAAGTGCAGGCCCAGGCGGATGCCGTAGCCGCGCGCGGACGGGGCCGCAAGACGGTCACGAGCGGCTGCGTCCGGCACCACGATGGCCGGCGAGCCCACGACCTCCGGCCGCTGCTCGATGCCCGAGCCTTGCGGCAGCGGCGTGCCCGGCAGCCCGACCCATTCGGTCGCGCTGCGGAAGCGGCTGGCGTTGACGTCCACCGGCAGCACGGCCACGCCGTGCCGCTTGGCGTCGTTGACGAGGACCTCCACCGGGTAGAAGCCCATGGGCTGGGCATTGATGAGCCCGGTCACGAACTGGGCGGGGTAGAAGAGCTTCAGGAAGGCCGACTCGTAGGCCGTCCGCGCGAAGGCCGCCGCGTGGCTCTTGTTGAAGCCGAAGCTGGCGAAGCCGGCGACCTTGGCAAAGAGCTCCTCGGCCTGCTCGAGCGTCAGCCCGCTGGTGGCCACGCAGCCAGTCACGAAGCGGGCATGCAGCTTCTCCATCTCACGCTGTGAGCGCCACGTGCCCATGGCCCGGCGGAAGCCGTCCGAGTCCGCCGCACTGAAGCCGGCCACGTCGATGGCCACTTTCATGACCTGCTCCTGGTAGAGGATGACCCCCAGGGTCTCGGCCAGGATGGGCTCCAACGAGGGGTGCAGGTAGGTCACCGGCTCGAGGCCCTGGCGGCGGCGCAGGTAGGGGTGCACGGCGTCGCCCTGGATGGGGCCGGGACGGATGATGGCCACCTCCACGACGAGATCGTCCAGCGTCTGCGGACGACTCTTGGGCAGGGTCTGCATCTGCGCACGCGACTCGATCTGGAAGACGCCCACCGTGTCCGCCGCGCAGATCATGCGGAAGACCTCCCCGATGTCCTCCGGCAGCCGGTCCATGTCGAGGCAGACAGCGCAGTCGGCGCGGATGTCCCGCAGGGCGTCGTCGATGGCCGAGAGCATGCGCAGGCCCAGCAGGTCCAGCTTGATGAGCTTCATCGTCTCCACGTCCCGCTTGTCGAACTGGACGACGACCCGGCCGGGCATGGTGGCACGCTCCAGCGGCGCGATGTCCACCAGCGGGGCACGGGTCACGAGCATGCCGCCGACGTGGATGGAAAGGTGACGCGGCCGGCCGTCGATTCGGGCGCAGAGTTCCAGCCAGCGATCCCAGGGCGAAAGCCCCAGCGTGGAGCCCCGCCGGCGTGGCGCCAGCGGGTCGAGCTCGATGCCGCCCAGGCTGGTGGCCAGGATGCGCCGCTCGGGCGCGGATGCGGCGTCCGTCGCGGTCACCCCGTGCAACTCTTCACCCCCGTCTCGTGGGACGTCCCGATCCCGTCGTCCGCCGAGCGCTGCGAGGGCCGCCCGGCGCTCCGGCTCAGCACGCAGGTAGCGGGCGCTCGCCGGTGTGTCACCGGGTCCGCCCTCGTCGTCGGCCGGACCGTCGCGCAGGTCACCCGACGGGACCGGGCTGAGCGGGCCAGGAGCCAGGCCCGGTCGGCGCAGCACCCCCATCTCGTCGAGGAGCTGCCGGGCTCCGACGAGCCCCGGAGGCGAGGCTGCGAAGAACTCGGCGAAGCCGCCGTCCGCCTCCAGGTCGCGGCGGACCATACCTGCGTCATACGTCTCGAGGGCCTTGGCCACGCGATCCACGAGCGGCCGCGGGAAGCCCAGCGCGTAGCCCACCTCACGGACCGCCGAACGGGCCCGATAGGTGACGACATTGCAGACCATGCCGGTGTGTGCGGGGCCGTAGCGCTCGTAGACGTAGGCGATGACCTCCTCGCGGCGCGACGAGGCGAAGTCGATGTCCACGTCCGGGTATGTGGTGCGGCCCTCGTTGATGAATCGCTCGAAGAGGAGCTCGTGGCGGATGGGGTCCACCCGCGTGATGCCCAGGGCATAGGCGACGATCGAGTCACCGGCGCTGCCCCGGCCCTGGGCAGGGATGCCGCGCTCCCGGCTGAAGCGCATGAGATCCCAGCAGATGAGGAAGAACTCCGCGAGGCCGGTGTGCTCGATGACGTCCAGCTCGTGCGCCATCTGCTTGAGCACGCGGGGCGTCATGGGCTGGTAGCGCTGCCGCACGCCGTCGTGGCAGAGCTTCTCGAGGTACGAGAAGGGCGTCTCTCCACCGGGCACCGCGAAACCCGGGAAGCGGTAGCGCTCGAACTCCAGCGAGACCTGGCAGCGGGCCGCCACCTGGCCGGCCCGCTCGATGCCCTCCAGCCAGGCGGCCCGCACGAGCGGGTCGCTTCCTGCGTCCCCGGGCGGCAGGGCCGCCAGTTCCAGCCCGCTCTTGAGGGCGTACTCGGCGTTGGGGCGGCGCAGGTGGGCGTTGGCGTCGAGATCCTGGCCATGGCGGATGGCGACGAGCACGTCCTGCAGCTCGCGGTCCGAGCGCTGGGCATAGTGGGCGTCGTTCGTCACCACCGTGGGCAGGCCGGCCTCGTGGGCGAGGCGTGCCAGCTCCGCCACCAGCCAATCGTCATCCGGGAGCAGGTGATGCTGGAGCTCCACGTAGAGGCGGTCGCCGGGGCCGACGAGCGCAGTCAGCCGCTGGAGCGTGGCCATGGCACCCTCCCGATCAGCGGCCAGAAGGCGACGCGAGAGCTCTCCGTGACGGCAGCCCGTGAGGACGATCAGGCCACTGCCATGCTCAGCCAGCAGCGCGTGGCTGAAGCGAGGCACGCCCTTGCTGCCAGCCAGGTGGGCGTGGCTGGCCAGGCGGCAGAGGTCCGTGTAGCCAGCCTGATCCGCTGCCAGTAGCGTGAGGTGCGGCCCCAGCTCCCGGGCACGGACGCCCCGCAGGTCTTCCCGGCGCGGCTCGCGATGGCCCGGCGGACGCTGCCGGGGAGTGGCCGGCCGGGCCGGCTCTCCCGCCCTGGCCCTGGCGGCCGCCGGCGGCG
>JBFYUV010000240.1:0-4292 GCA_041299865.1 Chloroflexota bacterium | reverse complement strand
TGGTCATCGCCTTCGTCGGCGTGGGAGTCGTGGCCATGCTGCTCATCGGCTCAGGCCGCTCCGCGGGACCCTTCCCGCAGCTCTACGTCTGGGGTGGTGACGCCGTCCGACGGGATGAGCTGGTCGCCCTGCTGGGAGGCTCACTGCTGGCCGCGGCCCTGGGCTTCATCGACGACCGCTGGCAGGTCCGCGCTCGCTGGCAGTTCATCTTCCAGGTGCTGCTGGCGACCGTGGCCGTGGCCCTGGGGGTCACCATCACCTTTGTGGCCAACCCGCTCGAGTTCCTGGGCGGCATCCTGGACAGCACCACCATCACCTTCGCCGGTCTCGGCGCAGCGCTCGTGACCGGGCTCTGGGTGGTCGGCATGATCAACAGCCTCAACTTCATCGACGGCCTCGACGGCCTGTCCGCGGGCGTGGCACTCATCGCGGCGCTGACCCTGGGCGTCATCTCGCTGACCAGCGGTGTGGGCTCCTATGCGCCGATGGTGGCGCTGCTCTGCGCGGCTCTGGCAGGGTCACTGGCCGGGTTCCTGCCCTGGAACTTCCACCCTGCCCGGGTCTTCATCGGGACCACCGGGGTGATGGCCGTGGGCTATGCACTGGCGGTCCTGTCCATCCTGGGAACGGCCAAGGTCGCCGTCGCGCTGCTGGTGCTGGGCGTCCCCATCATCGACACCTTCTGGATCATCACGCGACGCCTGGTGAGCCACCGCTCGCCCTTCACGCCCGATCGCGGCCACATCCACCACCGACTGCTGGACCTGGGTCTCACGCACCGGGGTGCCGTCCTGCTCATCTACGCCATCTGCACGACGCTGGCGGTCACGAGCATCGTGCTGGCCGGTGGCTCAGGACCGCTGTATGCGTTCCTGGCCGTGGTCGTCGGCTCGGGCCTCCTTCTCCTCCTGGTGACCTTCCGCAGCGGCACTGACGAGGCACTCGAGGCGAGCTCCTACCCGGACGGCGCGGACACGGCCACGGCCAGCGGGACGGGTCAGCAGGACCGCGGCCACAACGCGCCGACCTCGACCCCACCAAGCCGGTCGGGTCGCCGACCCTGACCGCCACCCGCCGGCACGCGGGGCGGTCGAGGGCTGCGCGACCGCGCCGCATCCGCGGAGGCCGGTCGCTGCACGGGGTCAGCGGGAGCGCGCTGCTATAATCCACGCCGCTCGCGCTGGGAGCCGATGGACGATAACGGGAAAGCCCTCGGGTACTTCGCCCTCTTCTCGGAGATCGGGCTCGTCCTCCTCTTCACGACTCTCGGCGGCGCGCTCGCAGGTCACTGGCTTGACGAGCGACTAGGCACCGGGCCGCTGCTGGTGGTCCTGGGGTTCCTGGTCGGAGCCTTGCTTGGCGCGGTGGCCGACTGGCGACTGATCAGCAGGTTCCTGGAGCGATTGGAAGACTGACGAGCGTGCCCGCCCGAGCGGGTCCTCAGCACGGGAGCAAGAGTGTCTGACGAGCCCAGGCCCGCAGGTGACGACCTGCAGCCGGACGAGCAAGGTGACCTGGTCGAGTACGGGGAGACCAAGCGTGGCGGCCTCTCGCTGCGAACGCTGGGCCTCCTGATCGTGCTGCTCATCGTGGTCAACCTCGCGGCTCTCATCGTCGCGCCCCCCATCAACGAGAAGCAATCTGGTGAAGCCTGTGCCTACCCCGTCTGCTTCATCGAGGGCACCCTGCACTTCCCACGTCCGCACGAGGTCTGGGTGGCCGGCGGCGAGGAGGCGTCGAGCGGTCTCATCTCGACACAGGTGAGCCTGACCGATTCGCTCCTCACGATGATCCTGCTGACGGTCCTCGTGCTCGTGCTGGGCGCCTGGGCGGCACGCCGCCGGGCCGACGTGCCGGGCCGCGTGCAGAACTTCCTGGAGTGGACCTACGAATCCATCAGCAGCTTCGGGCTGAGCATGGGCGGCGCCAAGGCGGCTCGCTACCTGCCGCTCTTCGCGGCCTTCTTCGTGCTCATCCTCGTCTTCAACTGGAGCGGCCTCGTGCCACCCATCGGCCACCTTGACGGGCTGCGCGCCCCCACCAGCGACCTCAACGTGACCGTCGGCCTGGCGCTGGTGGCCTTCTTCACCTTCCACATCGAGGGTGTCAGGCGCCTCGGGGCACGCAGCTACCTCTCCAAGTTCTTCCCCTTCGGCGAGTTCCGCAGCGGCATCGGCGCCGGCCTCATCGCCGTCTTCGTGGGACTCGTGGAGTTCATGCTCGAGTTCATCAAGCCCATCACGCTCTCGATGCGACTCTTCGGCAACATCTTCGGGGGCGAGGTGGCGCTGGCCGTCGTGCTGGGCCTCTCGGCCGGCCTGCTGGCGCCGATCGCGCTGTACGGCCTCGAGATCATCCTGACCTTCGTCCAGGCGCTCATCTTCAGCACGCTGACGCTGATGTTCATCCTCGTGGCCATCGAGAGCCACCACGACGACGAGGGTCATGAGCGAGAGGAGGCGATGGCAGGCGCCGCATGATGCAGACGCTCGGTCGCTAGCGACGAGCCATCACCACCCAGAGCACCCCGCAACCCGCATCGGCCTCGCGCAGCACTGAGGCCACGACCATCACGACAGGAGATCATCCATGGACAACATCGCCCTCGGCGCTGGACTGGCAGCCCTCGCCATCATCGGCCCCGCCGTCGGCATCGGCATCCTTGCCGGCATGTCGTCGAGCGCCATCGGCCGCAACCCCGATGCCGCCAGCTCGATCCGCGGCCTGGCCATCATCCTGGCCGCCTTCGCGGAAGGCCTTGGCGTGCTGGCCATCGTCATCGGCCTGCTCATCATCTTCCTGCTGCCCGGCCAGCTCGCGTAGGCCATGCCCAGCCTGGCCCTCGCCCAGGGGGCGTCCCAAGAGCTCGTCCGGCTTGCTGCCGAAAGCGGTGAGAGCGGCGGACTGACGATCAACCTCTTTTGGATCGTTGTCGCCGCGACCAACTTCATCGTCTTCTTCTACATCGCCTACAGACTGGTCCTGGTGCCGGTAGGCGAGCGGCTGGCCGACCGGCGCGACCGCATCGAGCAGGGACTCAAGGATGCCGACGCTGCTCGGCGCGATCGCGAGGCTGCTGCTGACCAGCGTGCGGCCGTCCTGGCCGAGGCCCGGCGCGAGGCGAGCGACATCGTGGCCCGCGCTCAGAAGCTCACCGACGAGCTGCGTGAGAAGGGCGTGGCGGAGACCCAGGTCGAGATCGAACGCCTGCGTGCCAATGCCCTGGCCGACATCGACGCAGAGCGCCTGCGCGCCCTCGCGGACGTCCGCGGCCAGGTCGCCGACCTGGCGTTGCTGGCGGCCGGCAAGGTCGTCGGCGAGACCATGAGCGCCGACAGGGAGAAACGTCTCGTGGACGAGTTCCTGGCGCAGGTCTCGGTCCCGATGCCCTCTCGAAGCGAGCGCAACTGATGTCGCCACGGACCACGAGGCCACCATGGCGCTGATTCGCAGCACGGCCCGTCGCTACGCGGAGGCGGCCTTCGAGATCGCCGAGCGCGATAGCTCCGTGGATGCCTGGCTGGCCGCCCTGGCCATCGCCGATGAGCGGCTCACCTCGCCCGAGGTGATGCGCCTGCTGTCCAACCCGGCCATCCCGCCTGCTTCGCGCATCGAGGTGCTGGGACGCCTGCTGGGCGATGATGTCCGCGGCGCGCCGCGCAACCTGCTGGCGCTCCTGGTCCGGCGCGGGCGATTCGAGCAGCTGCCCGCCGTGAGCCGGGAGTTCAGGCGACTCCACCTCCGGCGCGAGGGCATCGTCGAGGCCACCGTCACCACGGCCTCGGCGCTGGGGACGGCTGACGTCGAGGCCCTCCGCCAGCGCCTCGAGACGCTGACCGGCAAGCGCGTGGAGCTGCAGCCGCTCATCGACCCGGAACTGCTGGGCGGCGTCTCGGTCCGCATCGGCGACCATCTCATCGACGGGTCCGTGCGCGGTCGCCTCGAGCGGCTGCGGACCGAGCTCTCCACCTTCGCCACCTGACGCCACAGCCCAGAGGAACACGACCCCATGGCCATCAGCTCCGACGACATCACCCAGATCATCAAGTCCGCCATCGACGAGTTCGACGCAGGGCTGGAGACACGCTCCGTCGGCACCGTCGTGGAGGTCGGTGACGGCATCGCCCGCATCTACGGTCTGCGCGGTGTGCAGAGCGGTGAGCTCATCGAGTTCACCAGCGGCCTGCGCGGCATCGTGCTGAACCTCGAGGAGGACAACGTGGGTGCCGTACTTCTGGGTCCCAGCGTGGGCATCAAGGAAGGTGACACCGTTAAACGCACACGACGCATTG
>JBFYUV010000237.1:0-5760 GCA_041299865.1 Chloroflexota bacterium | reverse complement strand
AGGTCCGGTACGAGCACGCCGACCGCGAACGCCCGCGACAGTCGCAGCGAGCGGGCGGCGTGACTGGGTATGTAGCCCAGCTCCTTCACCGCCCGATGGATGCGCTCGCGCGTCTCCGGTCGCGCACGCAGTGCCGGATCTCCGTTGAGTTCGCGCGAGACGACCGACATCGAGACCCCGGCGCGCTCGGCCACGTCGGCCTGCGTCACACGCGTGGTTTCGCCGGCCGGTCGTGCTGTCGTCGCCTCACTCATCGCCCAACGCCTCGTCACGTTCCTGCGGGAATGCCCTAGCCCTTGACCGCGCCGACGACGACGCCCCGCATGAGGAAGCGCTGGGCGGCGATGAAGAGAATGAACAGCGGAATGATGGTGACGGTCGTGGCCAGGGCCAGTTGTGGCATGTACAGCTTCACCGCGAGGCCGGCCGAGGTGGTGGGGTCGAACAGCGGGCTGGCACTGACGAGTGACTGCAGGCCCACCGACAGCGGCCGCTGTTGGGACAGCGGCAGCAGGACCAGTGGCAGGAAGTAGTTGGTCCAGCTCGCGACGAAGGCGAAGAAGACCACCAGCGCCACCGCCTGCTTGGCCAGGGGAGCGGCCACGCGCGCGAAGATCGAGACGTCCCCCAGGCCGTCGATGCGGGCGGCCTCGATGAGCTCTCGCGGCAGCGTCGTGAGGAAATGGATGTACGAGAGGTACACGCCAAAGGGGTAGAAAGCCATGATGACGATGACCGGCCACAGCTGGCCGATGCTGAACATCGGGAAGACCTTGCCGACCGCGCTGACCTCGAGGAAGATCGGGATGACCAGCACGGTGTTGGGCATGACCATCGTCAGCAGGGTCACGAAGCGCAAGATCGATCGGCCGGGGAAGCGGAGCTTGGCCAGGGCATAGCCGGCAGGGACGGCGGTGCAGACCGCCAGCAGCGTGGCCGAGATCGACACGACCAGCGAGTTCTGCAACCAGGTCGTGAAGATGCCGTTGTTGAAGGCCATGATGATGTCCCAGTTCCGGGCCACATTGTCGAGGGACAGGCCACTGAGCGAGTAGATGCCCCCGGGGACCTGGCCGGTCTCGCCCTCTTCGCGCAGTGACATGGCCATGAAGGTCACGATGGGGATGGCGAAGACCGCCGCGACGAGTCCGAGGGTGCCGAGGCGCATGAGGCGTCCCGCGGACCAGCGCTGGCCTGCGGGCCTGCCGGTGTGACGGATCGTGGTCATCGGTCGGCTCCGATCATGCCGCGTCAGCGTCGTTGAACAGCCCGCTGCGCTCGATGACGAGCAGGCCGATGGTCAGGGAGATGCCCAGCAGGATCACGGCCATGGCCGCCGCCGCTGGCGTGTCCAGGACTTGGAAGGCGTAGGTGTAGCTCAGCTGGTTCGGCGTCCATTGGGGTGAGATGAGTCCGTGGGTCACGATGGACATGACCTGCACCTCGATGAACAGTTGGAAGCCGTAGGCCACGTTCAGCAAGGCCATGTAGCCGATCCAGGGCCGGATGATGGGCAGCTGGATGTGCCAGGCCAGCGAGACCTTGCCCGCGCCATCCACCGTGGCCGCCTCCATGACCTCTTCGGAGATGCCGTTGAGGCCGCCGTTGACGATGACCAGCCAGGTGCCGGCGCCCTGCAGGAAGAGGATGCCGGTAAGGATGATGGGCAGGTTGTCAGGCCGTGCGACCTCGTTGAGATTGCTGTAGCCCAGGAAATCCCAGAGCGGGTCGAGCGGGCTCTGGCCAGGGTTCAGGATGAACAGCCAGAGCATGATGTTGGCAATTCCCGCGAGCGCTCCGGGCAGGTAGTAGATGAAGCGTGCGCCGGAGCCGTAGCGTCCGGGCGTGGCGTAGACCAGCAGGGCCAGGCCGACGACGCCGGTCATCATGACCGGGATCCACACCAGCAAGACCGTGATGATATGGACGAAGGTGTTGGTGAAGCGGAAGTCGTTGATGATGCGCTCGTAAGCGCTCAGGCCGAAGCCGCCCGAAAGCTCTTCGAGGCTGATGTAGATGCCGTAGAGCATGGGGATGACGCCGGCCACCACCAGCAGCAGGGCGAATGGCGCGACAAGGATGAAGGCGGAGCGCGCCTCCGCCCAGCGCGGGGAGCGCAGCCATGGACCTCGGGGCTTGGCGGCAGCGGCGGCAGCGGTGGTAGCGGTCATGCCAACTCGCAGTTACCGTTCATGTCTCGCGTGCAGGGCGGCCGCTCGTGACTCGCGGCACAGGCCCTATCCGATGGAGCGGGCACCAGGGTGCCCGCTCCATCGGGTGAGGACACCGCACGCAGGTCAGGCCTGACCGCGGCGATCTTGGGTGCTACGGCGCCTCTTCGACGACCTGATAGCCGAAGACCTTGGCCTCGTTGACCAGCTGGTTGCCGAAGGCATCCCAGGCGTCGCTGAGGGTGCCACCGTCGGTCAGCACGGGCGTCACGGTCTTGGACCAGATGCCGCCGGTGTTGTAGAGCATGTAGGCATGCTCGCCGCGGACGCGGTCGCCGGCATCCTTGAAGGCCGCAGCCGTCGCGTCGAAGTCAGCGAAGTAGCCGACCTCGGCCTGCTTCTCGAGCCACGGATCCTGGACCGGGCCATAGGCAGGCATGCCGGTCGAGAGCTCGACCTGCCAGCGCGGGTCGCCGGTCACGAACTCGGCGAACTTGAGGGTGTTCTCGAGCTGCGCGCCTGTGATGTGCGTGGAGACCGCCCACAGGCCGCCGCCCTCGTTGCCGGTGAAGCCGGGGTCCTCGTCAGCCCAGCGCAGCGCCGGAGCCGCGGTCATCTCGCCCGCGGGGATCTTCCAGGTGTCCTTGAAGAGGTAGTTGCCCCACCAGAGGGCGCCCGGGCTCATGACCAGGCCGGGGCCGACCTCGGCCGCATTCGGATCGAAGATGCCGGTCGCAGTCAGGGCGCCAGCCTCGATCATCGGGTCGACGAGGTTGAGAATACGCTCGCAGCGCGGGTCGGCCAGGTTGATGTGGACCTCGCTCTCCGACAGGCGGTGATTGGTCGGGCAGCCCGCGGCCCAGAGATAGCGGTCAGGCGCGTAGGCGTCACCGAGGAAGCCGGAGATCTTGCCCGGATGCTCGTTGGCGATCTGGATACCGAGCTCGCCGTACTCTTCCCACGTCGTGGGCACGGTGTAGCCATTCTCCTCGAAGAACTTGGCGTTGTACCAGAAGACGTCGGGAGCCTGGTCGTTGCGTACGCAGCGCACGCCGCCATCGATGTGGCAAGGGCTGTTGGCCGCTTCGCTGTAGCCCTCGAGATAGTCGGCCATGATCTCCGAGAGGTCACGGGCGTAGTCGATCTTCGAGCTGGTGGCCCAGGCGATGTCATCGTTGGACGGGAAGAAGATGGCGTCCGGCCAGCCCTCGCCCGCCTGATTGAAGAGGGCGAACTGCTGCTGCAGCTCCGTGCTGCCCACGTTGCCCTGGATCTGGTTGAACTCGAACGGGATGTCCGGATAGGCCGCTGCGAACGCCTCGGCCGCGGGCACTCGCGGAGCGTCGACCCAGACCATGATGGCCCCGCCGGAGTCCTTGGCGTCAGCCGCCTCTTCGCCGGCTGCCATGGCCGCTGTCGCGCTGGTCGCGGCCAGCAGCAGCGCCATCGCACTCCCCGCCGCCAGGCGAGTCGAACCGCTGTGAATCGAACCCATCGTGGTTCTCCCCTCCGTGTCGTGGCCGTCCGGCCATCCTGCAGTTTGCCGGCACTCCTCCATGCCGGACGCGCGGAGGTTAGTCCTGCCAAGGTGCCCTGTCAACGTTGATAACGATATCCACGGCTCAGAGGGACCGCCAAAGGCGTACTGCCCAACGTATCTTTCAGCCAGCGAAGCCGGTTGAACAAGCTAGGTGGGGTACGTCACGCGCGATACTGCTCGAATGCGTCCCGCGCATGAATGAACAAACGAATGTTCAACATCCAAACCCGCGTATCGAGGATGCGCCGGAGGAAGTCGCACAGCGCTTGACGATCGCCTCCGTCTCCGGTTCGCTCATTGCCATCGTCTCCGATTCGCTCGATGCCTGGGGCCTGCGCGGCCAGGTCATGGACGCGTACATCGGCCCGATCGCCTTCGCACCAGCGGCGCTCGACCCCCAGGATCCCTACGGCGGAGCCCCAGCGTTCATCGACAGCTTGGCGCCCGGGACGATCGCGGTGGTGGCCACCGGCGGGGACGATCGCAGGGCCTACTGGGGTGAGCTGTTCTCGCCCGCGGCCCTAAGGACACGGTGCGGTGGGCACCGCTTGTGATGGCCCGGTGCGCGACGTGAGCAAAGTGCGCGCCGTCGTCCACGACCTCTTCGCTCCGATCTTCCGGCCGCTCGACTTCCGCGCGCGCATGGCCGTGGTGAGCATGGCTGAGCCCGTCTTCTGCGGTGGCGTCCTGGTCGCCCCTGACGACCTCGTCTTCGCCGACGAGGATGGTGTGGTCGCGGTGACCCGTTCCTCGTCGAGGGCGAGACGGTGGCGTCGGCGGTCGATCTCGCGCTCGGCTTCAAGGTCGCGGTCGTGGACCTTTCGGCGGGTACCGTGGCCGTCCGCCTCGGGATGCCCATCGGCCGGACCACTGCGGCCGTGGGGCGCGGCCGACTGTCCACGCCCACAACTTCGAGAGCCTGCACATCCGCACGCATGCGCGAGGTGAGCAATGACCCAGATCCAGGGCGACCTTCGGAGGTGCAGAAGGCAGAGGCGTACTACAACGTGCTCGGTCGCGGCAGTTTCGCGGCCGGCAACGCCGAAGGTGGCCTGACCGCCATCGAGGAGAAGTCGCTCGGCGCCTAGATGTTGGGATAACCGCAGCGCACCTCGACGCCGCTGATGGGACCGCTGCCGCCCGGCGCACTCATGATCCTGTTCAAGGAGACAGTCACCGTCACCAACCAGCGGGACGGTGGTGCTGGTCCTGGCCCACCTGTATGTGGTCGAGAAGCGCGGAATCCCGGCTGGCGGCTGAGCGCCGCCCAAGGGCCTTCGGGCTGGCACTCCCCGATGGGGGCTGCTACTCCGCGGGCAGGTCCAGCGGGTACCGGCCGTACTCGCGGACGAGCTTGACGATGAGGTCGTACGTGGGTCCGGACACGTCGCTCGAGACCGAGTGGTCGGACATGAAGATGTAACCGCCGCCATAGGCCGCCCGGAGGCGGTGCAGGACCTCGCGACGCACCTCGTCGGGGTCGCCGCGCTCCCAGACGCGCATGTCGCTGTTTCCGCAGAACGTCAGCCGATGGCCCAGGCGCTCGCGCAGTTCGACGACGTCCAGGTCGGCCTTGGCCTCCAGCGGGTTGTAGCCATCGAGGCCGATCTCGATCATGTCCTCGAAGTAGCTGTTGGCGTTGCCGCAGCCGTGGTAGATGACGGGCAGGCCGTGCGAGTGGGCGAGTTCGATGATGCGCGCCACGGTGGGCTTGAAGTACTTGCGCCAGTAGGTGGGGCCCATGAACAGACCCTTGCGGTAGGCCACGTCACCCCAGATGACCAGGCCGTCCAGCAGGCCGCCGGCAGCCTCGATCTGGGCCTTGGCCACCTGGTAACTGAACTCGCCGATGCGCAGCAGCTGCTCCCCGAAGCGCTCCGGGTACTCGCCGATCCAGGTCAGCGTGTTGAGCTGGCCCAGCAGGCGGGTGGTGATCTCGCCCGTCTCGGTGATGCTCCCGTAGACCGGGAAGTCCGGGCGCAGCGACGTGACGGTCTCGACCCACGGCGGGCTGGTGCGCTCGAAGCCGTCACCGACCCCGGCGATCTG
>JBFYUV010000235.1:0-3052 GCA_041299865.1 Chloroflexota bacterium | reverse complement strand
CGGTCGCACATGCCCAGCAGCTCTTCGAGCTCCGATGAGATGAAGAGCACAGCGGTGCCCCCAGCGGCGATGCGGTCGATGATTTCGTAGATCTCGTACTTGGCACCGACATCCACGCCGCGCGTGGGCTCGTCGATGATGAGGATGGATGGCTTGGTCATGAGCCACTTGCCCAGCACGACCTTCTGCTGATTGCCACCGGAGAGGCCCTTGGCTTCGTTGCGGAATGCGTCGTTGACCTTGATGCTGAGGATGTCGACGGTCTCCCGGACCGCGGTCCCCAGGCTGCTGGAACGAACGACGTTGACGAAGCGCGAGCTGTAGGACGGCAGCGCCGCGAGGGCCAGGTTGTCGGCCACCGTGGCTTGCATCATGAGGCCCTCCTCGCGGCGGTTCTCCGTCACGAAGGCCATGCCGTTTCGGATGTTCTGCGTGGGCGAGAGCTCCTTGACCGGCTGGCCATCGATGAGGATCTGTCCCTCATCGAAGTCGTCCAGGCCGAAGATGATCTGGGCCAGCTCCGAGCGGCCCGAGCCCATCAGCCCGAAGACGCCGAGCACCTCACCCTTGTGCAGGGCCAGGTCGACGCGGTGGCTGATGCCGGCCTTGGAGAGCTGCCGAACCTCAAGGGCGACCTCCGCGCCGGGCACCGACGTGCGGTCGGGGTAGAGCTGCTCGATGTCGCGCCCGACCATGGCCGCGATCATGCTGTGGATGGTGAACTCCGACTTGGGCCCATGGACCACGAGGGCCCCATCGCGCAGGACGGCGATCGAGTCGGCGAGCCGCATGATGTCGCGCAGGATGTGCGAGATGTAGATGATCGTCTTGCCTGCCTGGTGCAGGCGGTCGATGAGCTCGAAGAGGCGGTCCGTCTCGCGGGCCGTGAGCGACGTGGTGGGCTCGTCGAAGATGAGGATGCGGGCATCCACGGAGAGGGCCTTGGCGATCTCCACCAGCTGCCGTTCGCCGGGCGCCAGGCGCTCCACCCGAACGTCAGGCGAGACGTCCAGGTCCACCATGGCCAGGAACTCCTGAGCACGTTTTCGGATCGCGCCGCGGCTGAGCAGGGGCACCTTGCCCATGGTGGGGAAGTCGCTGATGAAGAAGTTCTCGGCGATGGTGAGGTTGGTGAAGAGGTTCAGCTCCTGGTGGATGAAGGCGATGCCGGCACGGTCGGCGTCGCGTGGGTCGCGCGGCTCATGGGCCTCGCCGTCCAGCAGCATCTGGCCCGCGTCCAGCGGGACGACACCGCCCAGGATGTTCATCAGGGTGGACTTGCCGGCCCCGTTCTCACCCACCAGGCCGACGATGCTGCCGCGTTCCACGTCGAGCGTGATGCCCTCCAGGACCGTCACGCCGAAGAAGGCCTTGCGGACGTCCTCGAAGCGCAGGATGGTGTCAGTCATCTGGGAGCTCCTCACGCGCTCTGCAGCAGGATGCGACGCCGCGCCACGTCGAGCAGGGCCGCGAAGAGGATGACGGATCCCTTCACGATGGCCACGTAGAAGAAGGGCACGTTGAGCATCGAGAGGGCGTTGCCCAGCAGGGTCAGGAAGATGACGCCGAAGAACGTCCACATGATCTTGCCGCGGCCACCGGCGAGGCTGGTGCCGCCGATGACGACCGCGGCGATGATGTCCAGAAGGAAGGGCTCACCCAGCGTGGGCCTTCCCTGGTCCACGCGCGACGTGTAGATGATCGACGCCATGGCCGCGCAGAGGCCGCTGAAGACGTAGGTGAGGACGATGACCTTCCTGACCGGAACGCCGGACACGGCGGCGGCGCGGGGGTTGTTGCCGATGCCGTAGAGCCAGCGTCCGAACATCGTGCGGCTCAGCACGAGATGGGCGGTCACGCCGAGCGCCACGGCGATGACCATGGCCACCGAGAAGTACTCGAACTCGCCGCCGATGCCGAACTCCTCTCCGATGTTCTGGAAGGCGTCCGGCATGTCGATGATGTTCTCGGACTTGGCCAGCAGGATGGCCATGGCTGCGAAGAACATCGAGGTCACCAGCGTGACCATGAAGGGCGGGATGCGCGCGAAGGCCACGGCCGCGCCGTTGAAGGCGCCGATGAGCATTCCCACCAGCAGCATGGCGCCGAGGGCCACCGGGATGCCCAGCACGGAGTCGTGCAAGAGGGCGCCGTTCTCGAAGAGCAGGATGCCCCAGAGCGGGCTCTTCTCGAAGATGATGGGGTTGGCCGATTCGGCGATGAAGGCGGCGCCGATGACGCTGGTCAGCGAGATGACGGCGCCCTGCGACAGGTCGATGCCGGCGATGATGAGCACAAACGTCTGCCCGATGGCCACCACCAGCAGCGGCCACATGTTGGAGAGCAGGCTGCCGATGTTGTAGGGGCTGGCGATCCGCGGGACGATGAGGTAGAGGATCGCGAACAGCGCGATGCAGAGATACAGGATGAGGTACTCGGACATCAGGATGCGCCGGCCCAGCGCGCGCAGGCGCATGCCGAGCGTGGGCTCCTGGGCGAGCGCGGTCATCGTTGCTGCCCCTGGCGTCGATCTGTCACTGGCTGGCTCATGGCGGATCGTCCCCGTGGTGAGGTCGGGTGGGCCCCGGGGATCCGGGGCCCAGGGCACGGGGGGCGGGTCGGACCCGCCCTCCCGTGTCGTCCGTCGGTGTGACTAGCCTTCCTGCTCGGCGAGCAGGATGCAGCCCCACATGTCCATCTCGCGCTCGGCGAGATTGCCGGCCGTGAGGGCGAAGCCGGGGTCGGGGATCCATTCGTCAGGCTGGGTATTCCCCTCTTCGATCGCCTTGAGGAGAGCCTCGAGCATGACCTCGGCCTCGAAGTAGAGGTTCTGGACGCCCGTTGAATCGACGAAGCCGTCCTTGATCTGGCGGCAGGCGTTGACGTCACCGTCGAGTCCCGCCATCAGGACGTGGTTGGGGTCGTCGCGCGTGACCCACTTGCCCAGCCTCTCGAGCTCGGTCTTGATGACGGGGAAGAGGAAGTCGGACGAGGTGAACAGGAAGTCCACCTCGGGGTTGGCAGCCAGCGCGGCCTGCAGACCCGCCTGGCC
>JBFYUV010000232.1:0-7944 GCA_041299865.1 Chloroflexota bacterium | reverse complement strand
GGCGCGACGGCGTGGCCTGCGTGTGCTGCAGCGAGGTCACGGCGACCACCGGCAGGCCCATGGCCTTGGCCAACAGCGCCATCTCCACGACGGTGCCGTTGATGCCGGTAGAGCTGAAGATGAGGAACGAATCGCCGGGATGGATCTTGAACTGCTGCAGGATGATGCGCGCGAAACCAGGCACCTTCTCGAGGTACATGGCCTGGCGCAGGCCGTTGGGACCGACGACACCGACGTGGTTGCTGAGGGCCAGCTCCGCGACCGGGTGGAAGCCCGGGTAGGAGCCGATGCGCGGGAACATCTCCTCGGTGTTCATGCGCGAATGGCCGGAGCCGAAGACGTGGACAAGGCCGTCGGCGGCGATGGACTCCGCGAAGATGGCGCTGGCCTCATCGATGGCCGGTGCCTGGCTGGTGCTGACCTGCTCGAGCACCGCTCGAGCCGTCGCCAGCCATCGATCCGAAGCGGTCACAGCGTCCTCCTTGCCTGGTGTCTCTGATCGGTATCGACGGTGCGCTTGAAGAGGTAGCGCGAGCGATCGCCGCGCAGGAGCACCTGGCCGAAGGCCACGACCACGCCGTGCACGTCGGTGGTCACGCGCCGCGTGAGCAGCGCCGTCGTGTGGGGCGGCACATCCAGCAGCTGGCACTCGCGAGGCGTCAGGATGACCGGCTCGATGGTCTCCTGGGCTTCGGCCACGATGCGCCCGTAGTCGGTGCGCAGGATCTCGTACAGCGAGCGGTGCTCGAGGTCCGCGTCCGCCAGGCCCGGGAAGAGCTCCTCGCGAAGGTGGGCGATGTCCAGGACCATGGGCTCACCGTTGCCGCTGCGCAGCCGCTCGATGAGGACGACCGGATCGCCGGGCAGGCAGGCCAGGTCGCTGGCCAGCTGACGGCTGGCCTCGATGACGCGGACGCCGATGACCCGGGTGCTGATGGTCATGCCGTTCTGCCGCAGTGCCTCGCTGATGGAGAACGCGCCGGCGATGGGCAGGTGCAGCCGCGGCCGGGTCACGAATGTGCCGCGGCCCTGGTGGCGGCTGATGAGGCCGCGTGCCTCGAGCTCGCCGAGAGCCTGGCGCAGGGTGGACCGCGAGACGTCGAAGTCGCGGCAGAGCTGGCGTTCCGGGGGCAGCCGGTCGCCTTCCTTCCACGCTCCCGTGGCGATGAACTCCTCGGCTCGGCTCGCCACCAACGAGTAGAGCGGCTCACCAGTCACGACCGCACCTCCTGGGGCGAGTCTAGCAGAATGGTCTGATTGGTCCATACCTTTTCGCGGAGGTGGTGTCGTGTCCCGGTCGGCCAGGGGTGCCCGGGAGGCTGCCGCTAAGATGCGGGCACGGGGCGCCTCGCCCCGAGCCGACGACACGGGAGGACGATGGTGGCCACGAAGGCACCCGGGACGGTCGCCGCAGGCGGCGACCGGGATGGTCGACGCCGCGCCCGTGTCGAGTCCCTGACGGATACCCTGCGGCAGCGCATCCTGGTCCTCGACGGGGCCATGGGCACGATGCTCCAGGGCTACGGTCTCGTCGAGGCCGACTTCCGCGGCGCGCGCTTCGCCGACCATCCTCGCGACCTGCGCGGCGCCAACGACCTGCTCTCGCTGACGCGTCCGGAGGTGGTCGCCGAGATCCACGCCAGCTACCTCGCCGCCGGCGCCGATATCATCAGCACCAACACCTTCAACGCCACGCGCATCTCCATGGCCGACTACGGCCTGGAGCCGTTCGTGGAGGAGATGAACCACGAGTCGGCCCGGCTGGCCCGCACGGCCGCCGATGCAGCCGAGGCCTCCGACCCCGGGGGCCGGTCCCGCTGGGTGATGGGCAGCCTTGGGCCCACCAACCGGACGGGCTCGCTGTCGCCGGACGTCAACGATCCGGGTGCCCGCAACGTCGACTTCGAGCAGCTCGCGTCGGCCTACCTGGAAGCCGCCCGGGGCCTCGTGTCCGGTGGTGCTGACCTCCTCGCCATCGAGACCATCTTCGACACGCTCAACGCCAAGGCTGCCATCTTCGCGGTGGAGTCGCTCTGGGAGGAGCTGGGCTTCCGGCTGCCGCTCATCATCAGCGGCACCATCACCGATCTCTCCGGGCGCACGCTCTCGGGCCAGACGGTGGCCGCCTTCTGGAACAGCATCCGGCATGCCCGGCCACTGGCGGTGGGTCTCAACTGCGCCCTGGGCGGCCGTCAGTTGCGGCCCTACGCGCAGGAGCTGGCCGGCCTGGCCGACACGTTCCTCTCGCTCTACCCCAACGCCGGCCTGCCCAACGCCTTCGGCGAGTACGAGGAGGGGCCGGCGGACACGGCCGCCAACCTCGCTGAGCTGGCCGCCGATGGCGTCCTCAACATCGTGGGTGGCTGCTGTGGGACGGGTCCGGAGCACGTGGCTGCCATCGCTGCGGCCGTGCGAGGCCTGGCGCCGCGTGTCCCGCCGGCCGTCGAGCGCCGCACGCGGCTGGCCGGTCTCGAGCCGCTGGACATCGGCCCCGACAGCCTCTTCGTCAACGTCGGAGAGCGCACCAACGTCACCGGTTCGCGGCGTTTCGCGCGCCTGGTCCGCGAGGGCGAGTACGGCGAGGCCGTGGAGGTGGCCCGCCAGCAGGTGGAGAGCGGCGCCCAGGTCCTGGACATCAACATGGACGAGGCGCTCCTGGACTCGGAAGCGGCCATGACGCGCTTCGTGCGGCTCCTCGCGGCTGAGCCGGACATCAGCCGCGTGCCCTTCATGATCGACTCCTCGAAGTGGTCGGTCATCGAGGCCGGGCTGCGGGCCGCCCAGGGCCGGCCCATCGTCAACTCCGTCTCGCTCAAGGAGGGAGAGACGGAGTTCCTGCGCCAGGCCCGCCTGGCTCGCCGTTACGGGGCCGCGGTCGTGGTCATGGCCTTCGACGAGGACGGCCAGGCCGAGTCGGTGGACAGGCGCCTGGCCATCGCCCAGCGAGCCATCGACCTGCTCATCGGTCAGGCCGGCTTCGAGGCCGAGGACATCATCATCGACGCCAACATCTTCGCCATCGGCACCGGCATCGAGGAGCACGCTGGCTACGCGGTGGCCTTCATCGAAGCCGTCCGCCGCCTCAAGGCGGAGCTGCCAGGTGTCCTCACCAGCGGCGGCGTCTCCAACGTCTCGTTCTCGTTCCGCGGCAATGACCCCGTGCGCGAGGCCATCCACGCCGTCTTCCTGTACCACGCCATCGCGGCCGGGCTGGACATGGCCATCGTGAACGCCGGAGCCCTGCCCGTGCTGGACGACCTGGATGCGGACCTCCGCGAACGCGTGGAGGACCTCGTCCTCGACCGGCGGCCGGATGCCACCGAGCGCCTCCTCGAGATCGCCGACGAGGCTCGCAGCGCCGCCTCCGGCACGGTCCGCGACCTGGCCTGGCGCGAGGCGCCCGTGGACGAGCGGCTCAGGCACGCCCTCGTGGAGGGCATCTCGGACTGGATCGTGGAGGACACGGAGGAAGCTCGCCTGGCGGCCTCGCGCCCGCTGGAGGTCATCGAGGGCCCGCTCATGGCGGGCATGGACATCGTCGGCGACCGCTTCGGCAGTGGCCGCATGTTCCTGCCCCAGGTCGTCAAATCGGCACGCGTCATGAAGCAGGCCGTGGCGCACCTGGTGCCCTGGATCGAAGCCGATCGGGCCGCACGCGAGGCGGCAGGGGAGGGCGGGGACGGGAGTGCCGGCGGTCGCGCCTCAGCGGGCAGCCTGGGCACCGCGATCGGGGGGCGCCGATCGGCCGGCCGCATCGTGATGGCCACCGTGAAGGGCGACGTCCACGACATCGGCAAGAACATCGTGGGCGTCGTGCTCGGATGCAATGATTACGAGGTCATCGACCTGGGCGTCATGGTGCCCTGGACGCGCATCCTGGAGACGGCCGTGGCCGAGCAGGCGGACCTTATCGGCCTCTCCGGGCTCATCACGCCCTCGCTCGAGGAGATGCGCGTCGTGGCCACCGAGATGGAGCGGGCCGGCCTGCGCGTGCCGCTGCTCATCGGCGGCGCCACGACCTCGCGCGCCCACACGGCGGTCAAGCTGGAGCCTGCCTACAGCGGTCCCGTCGTCCACGTCGAAGACGCCTCGCGCGCGGTGGGCGTGGCCGGTGCCCTGCTTGATCCGGCGTCGCGGGATGCCTTCGTGGCAGCTCGCCGGGCGGAATATGCCGAGACCCGGCGCAGCCACGAAGAGCGCACGGCACCGGACCGCCGTGTCAGCCTGGCCGAGGCACGCAGCCGGCGCCTGGCCATCGACTGGAGCGCGCCGGCCTCTCAGCCGCCTCACCCGTCGTTCCTCGGCGCACGGACGCTGGCCGACCACCCCATCGTCGACCTCATGCCCCGGATCGACTGGTCGCCCTTCTTTGCCACTTGGGAGCTGCGCGGCCGCTACCCGGACATCCTGGCCGATGCGGAGGTAGGCCCCGCCGCCCGTGATCTCCACGAGGATGGCCTGGCGATGCTGCAGCGGGTGGCCGACGAAGGGCTGCTGCGGGCCGATGCCGTGGTGGGCTTCTGGCCTGCCAACTCGACCCCCGAGGACGACATCGTGCTCTGGGCTGACGAGGGCCGCTTGGTGGAGCTGGCCCGCCTGCACACGCTGCGCCAGCAGGTGGTGCGCTCCGACGACCGACCCGACCTGGCCCTGGCGGACCTCACGGCGCCCCTGGACAGCGGCCTGGCCGACTACCTGGGAGCCTTCGCCGTGACGGCCGGACACGGCCTGGCCGAGGCCCGGGCGCGCTTCGAGTCCGCTCACGACGACTACTCGGCCATCCTCCTCACGGCCCTCGCCGACCGGCTGGCCGAGGCCTTCGCGGAGCGCCTCCACGAGCTCGTGCGACGTGAGCTGTGGGGCTACGCGGGTGACGAAGACCTCGGCAACGAGGCGCTGATCGCAGGCTCCTACCAGGGCATCCGGCCGGCGCCCGGCTACCCTGCCTGCCCGGACCACACGGAGAAGGCGACGCTCTTCCGCATCCTTGAGGCCGAGTCACGTGCCGGCATCAGCCTGACGGAGTCGATGGCCATGCTGCCGGCTGCCTCGGTGAGCGGCCTCTACTTCTGGCACCCGCGATCGCGCTACTTCGGTGTCGGGCGGATCGGGCGTGATCAGCTCGCTGACTACGCCCGGCGCAAGGGCTGGACGATCGAGGAAGCGGAGCGCTGGCTCTCGCCGAACCTGGCCGGCTAGCGCGTCCGGGAGGGCTGGCAAGCCGCTGGGTCACGCCGGGCTGGGCAGCGGTGGGGCGGAGGCTGCCGCCCGGGGCTCGCCGGCGAGCCTCGACAGCCACGCTGCGTAGGGCTCGATCGAGGGATTGTCCCGGCTGAAGACGTGGACGCTCGTGCCCCCGCTGGTCTCGAGGGCGAGCACGGTCGCTGCATGCCGAGCATCGTCCTGCCACGCCACGCCGCGCAGGTTGGCGATCGGGATGTGGCAGGTCGCGACGCCGTAGACCGCCTGCCAGCGATAGGCGTAGGCACCGCCCCGGTCGACGATCTTGAGCTCGCGGCCGTCGGTCAGATGCATCGATTCGAGGAGTCGCTTGCTGGCGATGCTGAAGAGGAGCCTGCGGGCAGGATGCACCCCGCCGTCCGCGACCGCCACGGTGGCCTGTGCGGCGAGGAGGCGCATGTCAGTCGTACGGCGCCGCTCGTCCGCCAGCAGGCGATCGAAGTAGAAGCTCAGGGTCTCCTCGTCGAGCTGCAGCTCCGGGCCCGGCACGGCCAGCTGCTGCGGGCGTGCGTAGCGCTGGCGGACAGTCTCCACGACCCGTCGCATGAGATCGTCCGAGACGGTGTTGTAGGGCAGGTCGCAGGGACGACCGGGCAGGCCGAGACGGACGTTGCCGCGGAGGAGGTCCTGCTCCACGCGCAGGTACTGCACGTCCTCGTATCGGAAGGTCTCCGCCCGTACCTCACGCCCGACACGCTGCAGGATCGACATGCCGCCCTCGTAGAGAGAGACGAGGTAGTCGTAGAGGTCCATGCCCGGGTGCGCGTTGCGCCGTTCGATGTGCCGCGGGATCTTGATGCTGAACAGCGCTGGCTCCGGGCGGGTCAGGTATGGCCGAAAGAGCGGCGGCGGCGGGTCATCGGTCGAGACCTCGATGGCCCAGGGGCCGAAGCGGTCGTACTCATGCTGTCGCTCGTCCATCCGATCCCCCACAGCCCTGACATCTTGCCCGTCGGCCCATCAGGACGGCAGCGACAGGGCAGGAGGCCATGGTGGCACATGTCGCGCGCGTGCCGGACGCGCCGCGCGAGATCCCGCACGAAGCGCCGGTCGCGACGCTGCGGTCAGCTGGCGAGGACGACGTCGCTGCGGGACTTGTCCCTTGCGTCGAGGAGCGATGGCCGGCCGGAGAGGTACTCGTCCACCTCGCGGGCACACTCGCGACCCTCCGTGATGGCCCACACGACGAGCGACTGCCCGCGCCGCATGTCGCCGGCCACGAACACGCCCTCACGCGAGGTCCGGTAGCCCGTGGAGGCGCAGTTGCCGCGCTCGTCGATGTTCACGCCGAGGTCATCGAGGACGGCGCGCTCCGGGTGCAGGAAGCCCATGGCCAGCAGCACAAGCTGGGCCGGCAGCTCGTGCTCGCTGCCCTCGATCTCGTCAGGCCGACCGGAGCCCCAGTCGGCGCGCACGGCATGGATGGCGCGCACGGCGCCCCGCTCGTCGGGCAGGAAGGCCTTGGAGAGGACCGCCCAGTCGCGCACGCAGCCCTCCGCCTGCGAGCTTGACGTGGAGAGCATGCGCGGGCCGGGGTGGACCGGCCAGGGGGTGCCGGCCGTGCGGCCCTCGGCGGGTTTGGGCATGATCTCGATCTGCGTGACCGAGCGTGCGCCCTGTCGGATGGAGGTGCCCACGCAGTCGGAGCCGGTGTCGCCACCGCCGATGACCACGACGTCCTTGCCGGCAGCCAGGATGGCCTCCTTCTCCGGCACGACGTCACCGGCCACACGGCGGTTGGCCTGGCGCAGGAAGTCCATGGCGAATTCGACACCCGGCAGCTCCCGTCCGGGGATGGGCAGGTCGCGCGGTGTCGTCGAGCCACCGGCCAGCACGACGGCATCGAATCGGGCCACCAGCTGCGCGGCCGGGTAGTCGACCCCGACGTGGACGCCCGTGCGGAAGGAGATGCCTCCGGCCGCCATCAGGTCGATACGGCGCTCGACGACGTCCTTCGACAGCTTGAAGTCGGGGATGCCGTACCGCAGCAGCCCGCCGACGCGGTCCGCGCGCTCGAAGACCGTGACCGAGTGACCCGCGCGATGAAGCTGGGCCGCGGCAGCCAGACCGGCCGGGCCGGAGCCGACGACAGCCACCGAACGGCCGCTGCGCTGCTGCGGCGGGCGGGCTGTCATCCAGCCCTCGGCGAAGGCCCGTTCGATGATGGCGACCTCGATGGACTTGATGGTGACCGGCGGGCGGTTGATACCCAGCACGCAGGCCGACTCGCACGGGGCAGGGCAGACCCGGCCCGTGAACTCCGGGAAGTCGTTCGTCGAGGTGAGCGAGTCCAGCGCGGCCCGCCAGCGCCCCTGGTACACGTGGTCGTTGAAGTCGGGGATGATGTTGCCCAGCGGGCAGCCCTCGTGGCAGAAGGGCACGCCGCAGTCCATGCAGCGCGCGCCCTGGGCCTGCAGCTCTGTCTCGGCCATGGGCAGCGCGAACTCGCGCCAGTGCCTGATGCGCTCCTGTGCCAGCTCGTAGGCGGGGACCTGGCGGTCGTACTCCCGAAAGCCCGTGGTCTTGCCCATGTCGCTCCCTACGCCGCCACGGCCGCCGCAGCCGCCTCGGAGGCCTTGACCGCCTCATCGGCGTCGGACGACTCGGCTGCCATCTCGGCAAGGGCGCGCTTGTAGTCGAGCGGCATGACCTTCACGAAGTGTCGGACCTGCTCGGCCCAGGTGTCCAGGATGCGGCGCGCCC